>JBEKSU010000165.1:0-8252 GCA_049516755.1 Verrucomicrobiota bacterium
CTTTTCCAGCATGCGATTAAAGTCACGAAGGAAAATTACATCGCGTCCAACGGTCTTGGCCTGGCCTTCGACAAGCAAGGCCAACCCGACCAGGCCATCAGCCAATATCAGGATGCCATCCGCTTGAAACCCGATTTCGCCGAGGCCCGCAACAACCTCGGCGCCGTCCTCTACGAGACCGGCCACACTGACGAAGCCATCAGCCAGATTCAGGAAGCCATCCGGCTGAAACCGGATTACGCCAACGCCCACGACAACCTCGGCATCGCCTTCCTCAAGCAAGGCCGGATCGACGAGGCCATCAGCCAATTTCAGGAAGTCATCCGCCTGCAACCCGACAATGCCGGGGCCCACAATAATCTTGGCAACGCCTTTGGCCGGAAAAACCAAATCGCCGGGGCGATAAATCAATTCCAGGAAGCCATCCGGTTGCAACCCGATTATGCCGCGGCCTGCAACAACCTCGGCACCGCTCTCCTTGCCAATGACCAGGCTGACGGGGCCATCCGCCAATACCGCCAGGCCATCCGCCTGCAACCCGGGCTCGCCGGGGCGCACCACAATCTCGGCACTGTCCTGCTCAAGAAAGGCCAAATCGATGAGGCCATCAGCGAATTCCGGGAAGCCATCCGGTTGCAATCCGATTATGCCGAGGCCCACAACAACCTCGGCACGGCCTTGGGCCAGAAAGGCCAAATCGACGCGGCCATCAGCGAATATCAGGAAGCCGTCCGCCTGAAGCCCAATCTTGCCGAGGCTCGCAACAACCTCACCCGCGCTCTGGAAATGAAGAACGCTCCGGCTGGCCGCTGAGTCACCTGCGCCTACGCCAAAGACATCACCTTCAAAAACGTCCGCATCGCAGCGCAAAACAAACCCTTCGTGGAGGACCATTCGCAAAACATCCGGCGGATAAACTGGACTGAAGTCCCCGGCGATTAACATTGGGATTTAATTTGTCCCGCCAAACATTTCCCCTGACCGCGCGAAAGTTTCCGTCGACACCCCGAGGTCGTGCTTCATCAAAACATCCCGGTCCCACGGATTTTTTGTCCGCCCAATGGAAAGTTTCTGCCCGAGCGACAGGTGCAACGAATACCACGGTGAAACCAGCTCCGTGTTGATCAGCGGGAAATCCGTGCCATAGACCAGACGTCCCGAAAATTCGGGCCGCGTCAGGGCTTCCTTCAAAGCGCCTGGCCGGTTGATCTGCGTCAACGCGGATATGTCCGTGTAAAGATTGGGAAATTCGCGCATCAGCCGCGCCAGCCGGTCGGGGCCGCGTTCGCCATGGTATTTCTCCGCCGACGCGATGTGCGCGGCCACGACCGTCACGCCGAGGCTCAACGGCAGCCGCAACTTCTCCGGGTCGCCCAAATCCTCATCGGCGCGCGAAAAGGATTTCTCCTTGCCGGTGTGCGACAGCAGCGGCAGTTTCAATTCGACCATCTTCTTGTAAAAGGGAATGAGTCGCGGGTCGGCCGGGTCAATCCCCATGATTGGCGGAATCCATTTCACCAGCACAGCGCCGTGCTTTTTCGCCCATTCCAGCCGCTCCAGCGCATCCCGGCGATAGGGATTCACTGAAGCGCCGAACAGCAGGTTCGTGTGCCGCGCCGCCATTTCCGCGACGAACTCATCCGGCACGTAAACCTCCGTCCGGTTCGTATCGAGGTTCCCCTTGGCGTCCACCACCCCGTCGAGTGCGAGCAGGACGGCCCGGCTGACATATTTACTTTGGGCGAGCGATTCAGAAATGCGGTCGCCCACCAGGCTGTCGCCTTGCTGCAAAATTTCCTTCTCGGAAACGCCGAAGCTGTGCAGATAAATTTTGAACCGCCAGTTGTGCCGCAACCGGGGCGAAACGAAACAGCCGCTGCCGCCCGCGCCAATTCCGGCAATATGACAGTGCATGTCCACGATCCCGGCGGGGATGGGTTCAACCGGACGAAAATACTGTGCCGGCAGGACGCCCCAGACGAAGACGGCAGCGGCAAGGACACCCACGAAAATAATTTTCCGGCGGCGGGCGGAGGACGGAGATTTGGATTTCAAAGTTTTCATGCCACCATGCTAGGGAAAATCGCCGCCGGGCGTGAGTTGAAAAAAATGCGCGGCACATTGAAAAAATGAATTGCCAGAACCTTAAACCCAAGCGGACATCGCTGTAGAAGCAAACACTGTTATGGGGGCCCGAAAATATTGGAGGCAATAAGATTAAAACCTTGCTTTGAAACTTATAATTTGATTCGATAATAAGCAACCTTATGAAACAAAAACTGATGGTTTTGGCTGCCTTGCTGTTTGCGTTTAGAATTCATGCGGCACTGGTTGAATATTCTTATACGGGAAAAGAGACCTATACCGGTGCCGGCAATCAGGAGACCCTCACTTTTAAAGGAATAATGATTTACGACACCGTGTCATCCAACGTGACCTATGTCAGCTGGCGAAAAGACAAGACTTATCACGTCAGCACGGACACAAACTTGCATTTCATCACGGTAACGGGACTAAAATCAAAAACCTATACGGTCATAGCCGGATCCGCATCCGGAACGGACTCCAATGGGTTTTACCATTTGGACGATTACATGATCAGCGGTGAGAATTTCACCCTGCAAATTGCGACCGACACCACATTTGTGTTTCCCAAGCGTTTCACCGGCAGCAACAACCGCGACATATATCCCGATGCCAATGGCAACGACTGGCTGGAAACCTGGGGTGAAACAATGACTTATTTCGCAAGCCGGACAAAATCCGACAACGATGAAAATTTAAGCAGCGACGATGCCGCCAGCGCAATTGTCACCGGGTTGCAAAGCAAGGGCTATACAGAACGAAATTGACGCGGTTCACCGAACACGGCCTGCGTGTTCTTGTCGCCGCTTTCAACCGGTGTGCCGGTGAATCCGATGAACGACGCCTTGGGCAGCGCATCGCGGATATGGCTGAAACGAAATATATCCTGGTATTGGCAAATTCGGCTCGCACAAAGAATAAATATTGCGTGGCCGGAAAAGAGGTAATACAGCGCGATAATGTCAAATTTGACATTCAACAACAGTGGATTCGTCTGTCCATAGGACTACCCGCAAAACGACGGGCTTGCTTGGCAGGATGCGCTCAACCCTCGCGGAGCAATCACTGGAACGGGTAGATGGCCGGCGGTTGCCAGCCACTTCCGTCGAGAATGCTTTCGATCTCGACTGGTTCTGGCGCAAGGAGCCGCCACATTACCTCGAATCCTGCCCCGTCCGGCGTAGGCAACCAGTTGTTTTCCAGGCTTGTGTCCGGGGGGGCGGCCTGGAGATAGATGTCCACAGAACCATCCAGGTTACTCACCAGAGTAGATGAGTTGCTGAGCTGGTAACGGTTGATTGAATTCGTGACCATCTCGCCGTTCAGGCCATAAACCGTGAGTGTCCAGCCCTCGTTCACCGGCGGGGGGAGGGGCATGTGCAGCACATAATTGGTTGTCCCGTTTAGCGGCTGCAGGTCATAGTCGGTCTGGGCCATGGCATAGATAGCCTGCTCGGGTGTGAAGGCGCCCAGGCCTACCTGGGAAACCACCGCGCGCAGGTTGTAGTTCGTTCCGTATCTGCCAAAGCCCCCAAGAAAATAACCATCATGAATTCCGGCACTGGCCAGAAAGAGAGACATGGCCTCGTTCCCGATTTGCGTCGGGCCATTGGATACGGCGTCCTGAAGGCCGCGGAGCGTGTCTGGGCTTAGGATACGGTTGTGCGACGGCATCAGCCCGGGGCCGATACCAACCGTGGCAAACTCGCAGAGTGCCTCATAGTCTTCCGGCGGAGGCGGGAAGTTCTTGAGCAATTGTCCGAGCACGTCGAAAAACTGCAGCCCGTTGGTCACCGCATAGATCGTGGGCGTAGTGACGGGGTGCGCCGGGTATGGGGGCTGGTAATTGGTGCCGTACCTGCTCAGCGGTGTCAGCGTGTACCCTTGCTGAATCTTGTTTACATTCGCGAGGTCATTCGTGCCCTTCAGTTGCGTCGAGCCAATGATCCAGATCCGCGTGTAGTCGACATCGATCCGGTAAGTCCCACGGGGGATGCGCATGTGGCGCTGGCGGGGCGCGCAGATGACGTAGTCGCCCGGACAGGTGTCATGGGCAGACCCGAGGTTGACGAGATTCTCGGTGTAGGGATCCAGCAGAGCCAGTACAAAAAAATGATTGGTTACCGAAGGCACATGCAAAACTTGCGGTTCCTCGGTGAGGTCAAGCCAGGCAATGGAGGAAAGCGCATTAGCGCCCGTCGCTACAACCGTGCTGCCCGGGCCATTGAGCGTGGTCTGGTTATTGACGACATTGACAGGCCCGTACGAGGTTCCGGTGTTTGGCACATTGATACTGGTCATGGTCAGGAACGTCTTGTTGAACTCGAGCAGCGGAAGGCCGTAAGTGTAGGCTTTCAACCCCACTTCGTAAGCCCAGCTATAAGCCCGGCTATGGTCAGTTTGCGCAGCCGCCAGCGAACCGCCTCCGGCAGTCCCTAGGATCGTTGCTGACAAAGCCAAAACCCAGGTCAACCGGCGCGGAAACTCTCTGCCCTGCCTCGAATAGGAGACTGAACGCCCATTTTGGGAATCGTTGTTTTTCATGATGATTATTTTAATTTAACAGCAATTTTTACACCAAATCTCTCCAAGATCATCCAAACGGGGCCGGGGTGGGGCATTGGACAAACTCAATCAGCCGAATACGGTCTTTGATAAAAGCAGCTGCGTCGTCTTCGTCCTCGTCGGGATAATTCGGCACGCTGGCGGTGAAGGAAAAATCCGCGCCGGTGTCGAACGGCGGGTCAATGTAAATCAAGTTCACCTTGCCCGCGAACTCGGCCAGCAGTGACGGCAGCACATATTTCTTGTCGCCCCAAATCAGCCGGTTGCGCCATTCGGATTGCCGGTGCTGACCGAAAAGTTCCAGCGTGTGCCGCCGATCCGCCGCCGATTCATTGACCGTCTCGACCGTTTGAAACGGCAACGCCACGCGCAACGGCGCGACGCGGTTGCCCGCGCTGTCATATTTGCCTTCCCAAACCAGTTCCGTCCGGGTAACGGCGGGCGGGTGCTGGGCTGTGTCCGCCGCTACGTTGGTTTCTGCCATTCGCAGGGTGTGCTGCGAAAATCAGGTAGCGTCAATTCCAGCGTGTAGCTGGATAGCGGTTGGTTAAATTAATTCCCTGTCCAGCGAGGCGGAGGCAGACCCGCCTTCGTTATCATAAGGTCCGTTTGGACGCAAATGCCCGAATCAATGCCCTGGCCGCCTGGCGGGTTTTCCAGATGGCGATGTCTGGGCCGCGGTTGCACGCGACGAGCACGGCAAAGTCAATTTCGGGTGCGATGAACACGGCGCTTAGCCACTGTCCGTTGCTTCCGGCGTGCCAGAAACGGCGGCCGGTGTCTCCAGGCCGGGTGCCTTTTGCCCAACTGGCTGTGCTGATAGCCCATCCGGCACCGTAGGCCGCGGCGGATGTGGCATCACCAGTTGCCAGGAAGTTTATCCTGCGCATTATCCACCCCATAAAATAAGATGTGGTGGGTGCGACCGCGTGCAATTCCGCAAATGTATCCGGCTTGAGCAGCGCGGCCTGGCCATGCGGATTGGCCGGATCTCCGCGCAAATGGAGCCCGATAAATTTTGCCCAATCGGTAATTGTCATATGTGCCAGACCGGCGGGGCCGTAGTACCATGGAAATTCCGCGGCCGGGCTGCCCGGGTCAATCGGTTTGCCAACGACCGAGGAGTGGCCCCAGGGTTGATCGGTTTTACCAGCGGTGCCCGGCGGCCCGAATCCGCCCGTGCTGATGCCCAGTGGCTGAAACAGTCGTTCGCGCATCAGGTCTTCCCACGCGCGACCGGTGAGGTGTTCCAGCACTGCCCCCGCGACAATGTAGCCCTCATTGGAATAGAGGAATTTGGTGCCCGGAGGGAATCCTGGCGGGCGCGAAAGGGCCTGCCGCGCGATTTCCAGGCGTTGCTGCGGCACGGTTCCCGGCCGCGCTCGAGGGGGCCGCATCGACTCGGGAAGGCTGCGCAAGCTGGCGTGGGGTGCGAGAAAAAAGAGGTTAAACACCCGAAACAGACTGTCCGGGTCCAGGCGCAAGCCGGAGCGGTGGGCGAGAACCTGCCGCACTGTCACTTTCTCCCACGCCGGGTGCATGGGCTTCACCGTGTCGGCAAATAGTTCGCCCAATGTGGTGGTCCAATTCAGCTTGCCTTCCTCGACGAGCATCGCGACGAGCGTCGCGGTCATGGCTTTGCCGCAGGAACCAAGGTGAAAACGATCATCGAGCGTGATGCGCTCTGCGGTCCCTCTCTTTCGAACCCCGGCGGCACCCTGGGCGATGATGCGCTCGCCCCGCAGAACGGCGGCGGCCATGCCGAAACGTTCGCTTCCCCTGCCGAGTATCGATTGCAGGATGGCATCAACATTGACCGGCGCACCGTCCTCCGTCTTCCCGTCAGGCAGACCCGCAGGTCTCAAGGCATTGGATTTTGGCGCTACACTCATGTTTTAACTTCCAGCAGGAGAATGTGTTCGATGCACGACTGGTTCCGTTTTACCGACTATCGGGCTGTGAAGCAACAAGGCAGTGGCTTGTCGCCCAAAGCCAGATGTGCTCCATCAGGCGCATGCGATGAAGCCGCCGGCGTTGGTCGGCCATCTTATTGATACCGCGCATTTGACAGCCAAAGAAGCCGCATTATGATGTTGGCGATACACGGAATCGCAACCGGAAAGCCATTTATTTCCGTGATCACACCTGAAAATGAACGAAAAAATTGTACAAATCATTCCCGCCGATGATTGGTTTGCCGTGTTTAAGATGGATGACGACGCGGAATTGTCCATGCCGCTGAATTGCTGGGCCCTGTTTCAAGAGGAGGATGGCTCTTCCCGGATCGAGGGCATCTATGTGGATGCAGCCGGTGATTGCACCGCGGCCAAATCGGCCACCAATTTCGTCCGTTACAAAAGACTTACAACGGCTGCCACCTGACACTTGATCTGGCTTCTCCACGGCGGCGGATTTTTGGCGCAGGCTCCAACCCATGAATTGTTAATCTCCCGCCCAATCTGCGCAGAGTAATTTTGCCTGCTCCAAAACTGTTTGCGTGGCCTTTTCCTGCTTGTCGGGCGGGTAGCCGTATTTGCGGAGGATGCGGCGGACGAGGATGCGGATTTGGGCCTGTCTTCCCTCGATTGCAGGATTTCGTAAACATCAATGACCACGGCGCGCAACAGCGCGAATGGCAAACTTGGGAAACTAACTTGTGGCGGGCTTTGGAAAGCCAAATCGCCGAACGCAGCCTGCGTGTTTTTGTCGCCGCTTTCAATCGGCGTGCCGGTGAAGGATCAGTTCCGCGCTTCCTCCTCCCTGATGGCCTTGACGTGCTCGCCGGAACGGCGCGGTATTGCCGCCATGCCAGCCGCGTCAAAACCTCAGACGGTAGAAGGAGGTCCCATTGGTCAAGGGGACGGGAACGGTGTTCAGCGGCGGAGTTGCCAGGATGTTGCTCAGGAGTGTGCCCGTAAAACCTTGCGCCAGGTTCGTCGAGCATTCAATGGAGAAATATTCGCCGGTGGCACTGGACCAGGTCAGATTCGCATATCCCGGCTGGGCGCCGGCGGCCACATTCAACGGCAGCCCGATCCTCGCGCCCAGCCCGACGACCGGCACGGGCCGCCAAGCATCGTTGGTGGTGCCATCGCCGCATTGGCCTTCAACGTTCCAACCCCACGTCCAAACCGAGCCGTCCGCCTTGACGGCGATATTATGGTAGTCGCGCGCGGCAGCGATCACCACATTGCTGAAACCATTTCCGAATTTATCCGTCAGGATTTTCGCCGGGAAAGGATTGGGCACGGCGTTGGTGGCACCGCTTCCCAGCTCGCCCAAATTGTTCAACCCCCATTTCCAGACTGTGCCGTCAGCCGCCAGGGCCGTGGAATGGCTGTCGCCGCCGGAAACCGTGACGATGTTGCTGACATTCAAAACCTGGACCGCGTTGGATCGGTTGATGGCGGTGCCGTCGCCGACCTCACCGTTGGCATTGCCGCCCCAGGCCCAAACCGTTCCATCGGACCTCCGTGCCAGCATGTGCCCCCAGCCGGCGGAAATATACGTGATATTCGTCAGCCCGGGGACCTGAATGGGAACATAGCTGGGCGTGATTGCGCCGGTGCCCAACTCGCCGGCCCGGCTGGTGCCCCACGTCC
>JBEKSU010000166.1:0-8219 GCA_049516755.1 Verrucomicrobiota bacterium
GCCGCCCGGCCATGGCTGGAACGGTCAATGCGGCTCGAATGGCACGGAAACACCATGGCCCGCTTCTACCTGGACATGGTTGAGCGCAAGCTGGTCGAAAACGCCTCCGGCCGGAACGTTTTGCCCGCCGGTTTTTGAGCGGAAATGGCAGGGAATTCCAGGTTGACATTTGACGGGTTTTCCTTATATTGGCAGCGAGTGGAGAAAAATTGGAAGCATTTATGAAATACGTTCAGACCTTGGTTTTTGCGGCGATATGGGGGTTTGCCTTGTCGCTGAGCGTTGGTGCAGCTGCCCAATCAACCCAGCCAGGTGTGGCTACCGTGGTTCGCATTGTGGGCGAGGCCAGATACTCATTGGGAGATGGCGTATGGCATCCGCTGGTGGCGGGTAAAATTCTGGCGGCAGGCTCTGTCATTCAGGCCGGGCACAGCGGAACGGTGGACGTTGTTTTGGGCAGGAAAATACTGATGCCCCAGGCTGAACCACTGCCGGATCGCGTCACCGCAGCTCCGGATACAGAAGTGCGCGGCCTTGTCTCATACAAACCGGCAGCGGAACAAAACGCCATTCGCCTGACAAGCGACACTGTGCTGGCCATTGATAAGCTGACCGTTTCAGACACGGGAGTGGATACCGTTAGCGACACGGAACTGGATTTGCGCCAGGGCGGCATCTACTGCAGCGTCAAAAAACTTTCCGGTGCGTCCCAATACCTGATTAAAATCCCCAATGGCATAGCCGGAGTCCGCGGCACGCTGTTCTATCTGGATGTGACCGGCAAATGTTATGTGATTCCCAGAAAGGACGCGGGTACCGGATACCAAAGTTCCGTGGTGCTTTCCATCATTCCGCCGGGGGGCAAGCCGCCCATTACCGTGGTTGTGGGTGAAGGCAGCCAGTTTGATCCGAACAGCGGGCTGATTTCCCCAATGCCGGAGGGTTTGAATGCCGATGTGGATCAAATCATCACGTCGCTTCGCACACTGTATTATGGAGACGTTAACTTCACCTTTGTTGACCTAACCCAGTGTCCCATTTCGCCGGTGCATGGGGGACATAATGGCGGCCACCACAGTGGCTGGTGGTCGTGGTGGTGATCGTTTCGTCTGACCCCGGGTGCGCGGCCCGGCCCCGATTTTTATTGACGACACCAGAGCAGCCTTGAGTTGCTCTGGTTTTTTGTTTAATTGAGCGCGGTGAAGTTCAAACCATTCAAACGCGCGCCGGTCATTCTGGCCGTTTCCGTTCTCGTGTTCGTTTGTGGCGTCCGGCTCCGGCAGCTCGATTTTTTTGAGCGACTGGAGCGCATGACCTACGACTTGCGCATGCGGACGGCTTTGCACTTTTCCGCGCCGGCCGCCACCAACCTCGCCTTCATCTCAATGGAAGAATCCAGCATTGCCGCCGTCAGGAACGGCAAGCTCGGATACCGCTATGGCCTCTACTGGCCGCGCCAGGTTTATGGCCGGCTGGTGGAAGAATTATCCGCTCAAGGCGCCAAAACCGTCGCGTTCGACGTGCTGTTTGGCGAATTGCGCCACGATCATCCGCCCGTGCAAATGGCTGATGGCAGTTTGATGGAATCCGACGATTTTTTTGCCATGCAAATGCGCCGCGCCGGAAACGTGCTCCTCGCCGTCGAGCCCGGCCTCGTGCCGCCGGATTTGTTTTTGACCAACGCATTTGCCCTCGGCGACATTTCGACGGATAGGGACTCGGATGGCGTCTTGCGCCGGGTGAAGGCCTTCCGCTTTGTTCGCCGCTGGCATCCGCTCATAGCAAGCGCGGCGCAACAAAACGGTTTGAGTTTGAACGACATCCGGATTGAAAGAAACCGAATCATCCTTCCGCTGGAAGACGAACAGGCGCTCGAGATCCCGCTGGATGGGAACGGTGAAATGGACATCAAAAACAAGAAGTCATTGACGGGCCAACCCACAAAAGCCGCGCCATTCACTGATGAACGCGTCTGGCACATGGGCATTGTGCTGGCCGCGCAGGAGTTGAACCTGGATCTGGACCACGCTGACGTGGATTTGCCGCACAGGCGCATCACCTTGCGCGGAGCGAACAATATCAAGCGTGTGATTCCGGTGGACGCCGACGGTTATTTTTACATTGATTGGCGGTTGACGAAGGATGATCCGCACCTTACCCGAGCCCCGATTGAAAGTTTGCTTTTACAGGACCACCAGCGTTTGCTCGGCCAGACAAATGAACTACGCGATGACTTTCGCGGCAAACTCGTAATTGTCGGTTCGTCGGCGCAGGGCAATGATTTGACCGACCGCGGCGCAACGCCACTGGAAAAGGACACACTGCTGGTCAGCAAACATTGGAACGTCGCCAACTCCGTCATCACCGGCCAATTCATCCGCCGCGCCTCGCTGCCGATGGAGTTTGTGCTGATTATTTTCCTCGGTGCGTTGACCGCCCTGCTCACCTGGCAAATGCGGGCATTGGCGGCTTCGGCGGCGGTTTTGCTGCTGCTGGCGGCCTATGTTGCCGCCGGATTTTATGCCTTCGTGGAATTTCGTTACTGGCTGCCCTTGGTGTTTCCGATCGCAGGCGCAATGCTGGTTGAACACTTGAGTCTCGTCACGTATCGCGTGGTTTTTGAGCAGCGGGAACAACGCCGTGTCAGGTCCGTTTTCTCCAGAATTGTTTCACCGGAGGTGATGAATGAATTGCTCGGCGCGGAAAAGCTTTCGCTCGGCGGCACGCGGCGCGAAGTGACCATCTTTTTTGCGGATGTGCGCGGATTTACCACGTTGACCGATGAAATGCAGCAGCGCGTGGCGGACTTCATCCGCGAGCACCAGCTCGAGGATGATGTGGCGGAAGCGTGCATTGAAGAATCCGCGCAGGAGACGCTCGAAACGGTAAATCTCTATCTGGCCACCGTCGCCGACGCGGTAAAAAAACACGGCGGCACGCTCGACAAATACATCGGCGACTGCGTCATGGCGTTTTGGGGCGCGCCCACGCCCAACGAAAGACACGCCTCGGATTGCGTGTGGGCCGCAATCGACGCGCAACGCGCCATCCACGATTTGAACGAAAGACGTTCGGAGCAGAATAACGCGCGTGAAACCGAAAACCGCGGGCGCCTTTCCGCCGGGCTGCCCCCCAAGCCGCCGTTGCGCGCGTTGCAGCTGGGCACCGGCATCAACACCGGCTTGGCGACCGTCGGATTGATGGGCTCGGACGCGCACATTTTGAATTACACCGTTTTCGGGCGCGAAGTGAACCTCGCCAGCCGGCTGGAAAGCGTTTCCGGCAGCGGCCGCATCATCATCAGCAACACGACCTACAATCATTTGCTGCGCGAAGACCCGGCGCTGGCCTCGACCTGCATTGAAATGTTCCCGGTCACCGTCAAGGGCATTCGCGATGCCGTGCGGATTTATGAAGTGCCGTGGCAGCCGCCGCCGGCAAAATGATTTTTTGGCGTCGTTTTCTTCCTCGTCAAATTCGCCGTAAATGGTAAGGTGACGTTGATGCGCACGGCGATTTATCCCGGCAGTTTTGATCCGTTGACCAACGGCCACTTGGACGTGATTCAGCGCGCGGTCAAATTATTCGACCGCGTCGTTGTGGCCGTTGCGAAAAACGATGACAAACGGCCGCTGTTCACGCTCGACGAGCGGTTCGCGCTCGTGAAAAAGGCCGTGAAACATCTGCCGAACGTCGAAGCGGACGCCTTCGACGGCCTGCTCGTCGAATACGTCGCCAGCAGAAAGGCGCTGGCGATTGTGCGCGGACTGCGCGCGGTGTCGGATTTTGAATTTGAGTTTCAACTCGCGTTGATGAACCGCAAGCTGAATGAAAATGTTGAAACGATTTTCATGATGCCCAAGGAGACCTACACGTTTCTCAGCTCGCGCCTCGTGAAGGAAATTGCGCGGCTGGGCGGCGACGTGGGCGCGTTTGTGCCCGCGCACGTGCAGAACGCCCTGGCGAAAAAATTCGCCGGGCCGAAAAGGAGTTGAACCATGCCACTGATTGTCAATCTGCGTCATCTTGAGGAGAACGACGTGGTTTTGCGGGGCGAATTGCCGGTGGACGAACTGGATCTGGACACGCGCGACGAAATGATCGGGGTCACGCAGCCTTTGCGGCATGAGCTGGAGGTTCAATTGCTGGATCGCAGCCTGTTGATTCGCGGCTCGTTGCGGCTGGTATTGGGGTGCCGGTGCGTTCGCTGTTTGAAGCCGTTCGAGCACGAATTGGTATTGAACCCTTGGACGCGTCATTTGCCACTCGAAGGCGAGGAACAGGTGCCGGTGGTCAACGATTGCGCAGACTTGACGCCGTATGTGCGGGAAGATATGCTGCTGGAATTTCCGCGGCATCCATTGTGCAAGCCGGACTGCCGCGGATCGGAAAAAATAATAACCGGCAACGCCAAAAACACCGGCGGCAAGGATGAAACGATCCCGTCCGCATGGGCTGAATTAGACAAGTTAAAATTATAAATTTGAATTTATGGGTGTTCCAAAACGCAAACCGTCCCACAGCCGGCAGCGCATGCGCCGGGCTTACAACAGTGTGCTGAAGCTGCCGCAACTCGGCACGTGTCCGCAATGTGCCGCGCCGTATGTGCCGCACCGGGTTTGCCCGGCGTGCGGTTATTACAAAGGCCGCCAGGTGTTGACCATCACGGCGGGCACTTGATCTTGCCGGGCCGCGGAGAATCCGCGTTATTTCATCTATGCGTATAGCGGTAGATGTCATGGGCGGTGACCACGGGTGTGCGGTCGTCGTCGAAGGCGTCCGGCGCGCGCTGGAGGCCGACCAAAAAATCTCCACGCTTTTTCTTGTTGGCGACCAGGCGGAGATCGAGTCCGCGTTGAGTGCGACGGGCTGTCATGATCTGCGCGTTCAAATCGTTCATGCCAGCGAAGTCGTGACGATGGATGACAAGCCGGTCGCCGCGCTTCGCAAAAAGCGCGACAGTTCCATCACCCGCGGGGCTGAACTCGTCCATGATGGCCAGGCCGATGCGGTCATTTCGCCCGGCAACACCGGCGGCATTTTTGCGGCGGCCACCTTCAAGCTGGGCCGCATTTCCGGCGTGGACCGCGGCTGCATTGCTGCGGTCATGCCGCGGCAGGAGAATGAATTTGTACTCCTCGACGCCGGCGCGAACATTGAATGCAAACCGCTGCACCTCGCCCAATTTGCCGTGATGGGCAATGTCTATTCACGCGAAGTGCTGGGGCGAAAAAGGCCGCGTGTCGGCATTCTCAGCATCGGCACGGAAGACTCCAAGGGCAACGAACTGACGCTCGAAGCGTTCAAACTTTGCCGGCGGCTCGACCTGAATTTCATTGGTAATGTAGAGGGGCATGATTTGTTCAAGGACCGCGTGGACGTGGTCGTTTGCGACGGTTTTGTCGGCAATATTGTTTTAAAGACATCTGAAAGTCTGGCCGTGGCGATGTTTTCGATGCTCAAGCGCGAATTGGTGCGCAATCCCAAACGGCAAATCGGCGCCTATCTTGCGAAAAATGCCTTTCAAGCCATCCGCCGGCGCATGGATCCCGAGGTCTATGGCGGCGCGCCGCTGCTTGGTTTCAATGGCATGGTGTTCAAGGCGCATGGTTCGGCGCGCGAACGCGCCATTGCCAGCGCATTGCGTGTGACCGTGGATGCCGTTCAGCATCGCGTCAACGAAATCATCGCCCGCGAAATTATGAGCGCCAATGAAAACCTGGCCGCCGCGGGAATTTCCGTTCCCGCGTCCGCATGATCTCCAAATTTAAAAACCCGCGCGCCCGGTTTAATTTTCAGGGCCGCACCTGTTCCATCACCGGCGTCGGCTCGTATCTGCCGGCAAAAATTCTGACCAATGCCCACCTGGAAAAAATGGTGGACACGTCGGACGAATGGATCACCACGCGCACCGGCATCAAAGCGCGACGGCAGGCGGCCAGGGATGAATTCACCTCGGACATGGCGGCGCACGCGGCGCAGCGGGCGATGAAAATGGCCGGCGCCACCGCCGACCAGATTGATCTCATCATCGTGGCCACCATCACGCCCGACATGCCGTTTCCGGCGACCGCGTGCCTTGTGCAGCAGAAAATCGGCGCGCGGCGCGCGGCGGCGTTCGACGTGGAGGCGGCTTGTTCCGGCTTCATTTACGCGCTCGAAATCGGACAGCAGTTCATCATGTCACGCACCTATGACACCGTGCTGGTCATTGGCGCGGAAAAACTTTCGTCGATCACCGACTGGACCGACCGCAATACCTGCGTGCTGTTCGGCGACGGGGCGGGCGCGGCAATTTTGCAGAGCCGACCCGGTTCGCACGGGCTGTTGACCGCGGTCATGGGCGCGGACGGCGCGAAAAACAATCTGATCCACATGCCCGGCGGGGGCAGCCGCCGTCCGGCCTCGGCGGATTCGGTGGCGGCGAAACTTCACTATTTGAAGATGGACGGCCGCGAGACTTTCAAAAATGCCGTCCAGGCGATGTGCCATGCGGCACAGGAGGCGTTGCGCCGTTGTGAATTGGACATATCTAAAATCAAATGCGTCATCCCGCATCAGGCGAACCGCCGGATCATTGACGCGGTGGGCGAACGCCTGGGCACCACGCCGGAACAATTATTCATCAATTTGGACCGTTACGGCAACACATCGGCGGCATCGGTGGCCATCGCGCTGGACGAAGCCGTTGCTTCGGGAAAA
This sequence comes from Verrucomicrobiota bacterium, assembly GCA_049516755.1. Taxonomy (GTDB): domain Bacteria; phylum Verrucomicrobiota; class Verrucomicrobiia; order Limisphaerales; family UBA11358; genus UBA11358. Next base: position 6,703 of record JBEKSU010000166.1, read on the forward strand.
ATCCAGCGTGGCGATTTGATTTTGATGATGGTATTTGGCGCCGGTTTAACCTGGGGTGCGGCGGTTATTGAATGGTGAAACTAATTCGTTGAATTGTTAGTGCTAATTTGACGATTGGCGAGGCCGTGTTAGCTTACGGTAATTCTATGAGTGCCAAAAAATTTGAGGGTGCCGATTCGTTCCAGCAACGTATCACCGTGGAAGGCCGGCAATCCCGTTTGGAGCTTTCCGCCGAATCGGTCGTCATTCACAAAAGCGGCATCGAATTCCGCAGCCCCACGCCGTTCAATCCGTGGACGGAAATGACGGTCGCGCTACAATCACCACGCGATGATGGCCGGATACAATGCAGCGGCGTGGTCATTGCCTGTTCCGGCAACAAGCACACCGGCTACCATGTCTCGCTCGTTTTCACGGGCATGTCCAAGCACGCCCAATCGCGATTGAGCCTGATGGCAAACTCCGCTTTGGGCGCGGGCTAGGCCTCCGGTTTTCCCAACCGGCAGTTTTTGAACTGCGGACGAGTTAAATTCGCGGCTTTCCCATCCGGTCGAATTGGTGTTTATTCGTACCCATTCACGGTTTTCAAACAACCTGACAAATTATGCCAATTCAATTACGCGACCAGGCCCGGTGCCAATACGACATGATGGCGCTCGGCGAAATCATGCTGCGGCTGGATCCGGGCGAAGGGCGCATCCGCTGCGCCCGCGAATTCAAGGTTTGGGAAGGCGGTGGCGAATACAATGTCGCCCGCGGTTTGCGCCGGTGCTTCGGCCTGAAAACCGTCGTTTGTACCGCCCTGGCCGACAATGAAGTGGGACATCTGCTTGAAGATTTCATTTTGCAGGGCGGTGTGGGCGCGGAATTCATCCAGTGGGCGCCGTTCGATGGCGTCGGTCGCGCCACCCGCAATGGCTTGAATTTCACCGAACGCGGTTTTGGCGTGCGCGGCGCGGTTGGTGTTTCCGACCGCGGCCACACGGCGGCGAGTCAACTCAAGGCCGGCGACTTTGATTGGGATCACATCTTCGGCAAACTCGGCGTGCGCTGGCTGCACACCGGCGGCATCTTCGCCGCGCTCAGCGACACCACGCCGCAACTGGTCATCGAAGCGGTCAAAAAAGCCAAACAATACGGCACGGTGGTCAGCTACGATTTGAATTACCGCCCCTCGCTCTGGAAATCCATTGGCGGGCAGAAACGGGCGCAGGAGGTGAACAAGGAAATTGCCAGATACGTGGACGTGATGATCGGCAACGAAGAAGATTTCACCGCCTGCCTCGGATTCCGCGTCGATGGCGCGGACGATAACCTGCTGCACATTGACGTCACCGCATTCAAAAAAATGATTGAGGCAGCGGTGAAGACGTTCCCGAACTTCAAGGCGACCGCCACGACGCTTCGCGCTGCAAGGACGGCAACGGTCAACGACTGGGCGGCCATCGCGTGGATGGACGGGAAATTTTACGAGAGCCGGAAATATCCCGATCTGGAAATTCTCGACCGGGTTGGTG
>JBEKSU010000167.1:0-8179 GCA_049516755.1 Verrucomicrobiota bacterium
CCAACGATGATCACAGTCGCATCCATGAAGCGCGCCCTCCCAATTCTCATTGGGATCCCGATCCTGCTGGCCAGCTCCTGCAAGGTCGGCCCGAATTACCAGACCCCCAAGGCCAGTGTCGCCGGCCAGTGGATGGAAAATTCCGCCGTCACCAACCGGCCGCCCGCCATCGCCGAGGTTTATTGGTGGCGGAATTTCAACGATCCCACCCTCGATCAACTCATTGTCACCGCCTGCCGGAGCAACCTCTCGCTCCAGGCCGCCGGGGTCCGCATCCTCGAGGCGCGCGCCCAGCTCAACCGGTCCATCGGCAATTTATTCCCGCAGCAGCAGACCGTCTCCGGTCAGTTGAATTATTCCCGGCTGAATGCCGCCTCGGGGGCGGTTCCCGGAATCAATTCCGATTTCCTCTCGGACCAGATGTTGTTTGCCGCCACCTGGGAGATTGATTTCTGGGGCAAATATCGCCGGGGCATCGAATCCGACCGGGCGGCTTTTCTGGGATCGCTCGCTGCCTACGACGACGCCATGGTCACGCTCATCGCCGATGTTGCCAGCACGTATGTGAACATCCGCACCCTGGAGGAGCGGTTGCAGGTCGCGTCGCGAAATCTGGAGACGCAGAAGGAAAGCCTGCGCATCGCCACCGCCCGGTTCAATGCCGGGGAAACCGGCGAACTCGACGTGCAACAGGCCGCGACCCAGTTCGCGCAGACCGAAGCGCAAATTCCCGTGCTGACCGAAGCGCTCAGCCAGGACAAAAACGGGCTCGCCGTCCTGCTCGGTGAACGCCCGGATGAAATCGGCCGGCAACTGACCGGACCGGCCGCCATCCCCGTCGCGCCCACCAACGTGGCGGTCGGAATCCCCAAAGACCTGTTGCGCCGCCGGCCGGACGTGCGGGTCGCCGGACTGACGGCGGCATCGTCTTCGGCGTTGATCGGCGTGGCCAAGTCCAGCCTGTATCCGGCTTTTTCACTGTCCGGCGAATTCGGTTTTTCGGGGAACAATCAGGCGAACAATTCCCTGTCGGACATGTTCAACTGGCAGAACCGTGCCATCAACGCGGGCGCGGGGGTGGTGATGCCCGTGTTCAACTACGGCCGGCTGATGAACCAGGTGCGGGTGCAGGACGCGCAGTTCCAGCAGGCCGTGCTCAATTATCAGAACACCGTCCTGGCCGCACAGCAGGAGGTCGAGAACGGTCTCGCGTCGTTTGCCAATGAACAGGACGCGCTCGTTTCGTTGAACCAGGCGGCCGGCTCGGCCCGCCGGTCCACCGACCTCGCCATGATTCAATACAAGGGCGGCCAGACCGATTACACCACCGTGCTCACCGCCGAACAGGCGGAGTTGAGCGTGGAAAACAACGTCGCCAGCACGAAAGGCAATGTCGCGCTCGGGCTCATCGCCGTCTATCGCGCGCTCGGCGGCGGCTGGGAAATCCGCGGCGACCGCGATGTGATTTCCGACGAGGTCAAGGCCGAGATGAAGCGGCGGACCGACTGGGGCCGGATGCTGGACCCGTCGCATCACCTGCCCAAAACCTCGCCGGTGGCCGGCGTGAACGAAACGAAAGCCAACCCGTGAAACGTAAATTTATGAAATGCCAAAAACGTGTTGCCGGCGTCCCGCCGGCAAATCAAAAATGCCGATTTTCAAATGGCTCTGCCGACAAGATATCGGCAGCACGTTGTTCCGCGCCTTCTGCGGCAAAATCATTCGTTGCCATCCTCCTGTTGGGTACCGCCATATTTCTTCTCTCCGGCTGCGGCAAATCCGCGGTCGCGCCGGCCGCGCCGCCGGTCACCGTCAGCCATCCCCGATTGGAGCCCGTGACGGCCTGCCTCGACCTGTCGGGCACCGTGGCCGCGTCCCAATCGGTGGACCTCGTCGCGCGCGTTCCGGGTTATTTGCAATCGGTCAATTTCGCGGACGGCGCCGATGTCGAGGTCGGACAGTTGCTCTTCGTCATCGAGCCGGCGCCTTACGAGGAACAGGTGAAGTTGAGCGAGGCGGCATTGTTGCAGGCGCAATCGGAATACGACCGGCAGCTGGAACTGGTCAAACAAAGTGCCACGGCGGTGGCGAACGTGGAAAAATGGCAGAGCCAGCGCGACCAGGCCGCGGCCCAGGTGGCCCTGGCCAAAATCAACCTCGGCTACACGCACGTGACCGCGCCGTTCAGCGGGCGCATCGGCCGCCATCTGGTGGATCCCGGCAACATGGTGGGCGCCACCGGCGACACCAAGCTGGCCACCCTGGACGAGATCGTGCCCATTTACGTTTATTTCAGCCTCAACGAGCGCGATGCCCTCCGCATCAGCACCGCCATGCGCGAGCGTGGCATAAAACCCGGCTCGGGAATCGGCACGGCACCGGTGTTGGTGGGATTGCAGAATGAAACCGGTTATCCGCACGAAGGTATGCTCGATTTTGTAAACAACGGCGTCAGCACGTCGTCGGGGACACTCCAGTTGCGCGCCGTCCTCACCAACGAGGACAAGGTGCTTTTCCCGGGTACGTTTGCCCGGGTGCACGTGCCGCTAGGCGAGCCGCGACCGATGCTCGTTGTGCCCAACCGCGTCATCAACAATGACCAGGAAGGCGATTATGTGCTGGTGGTGGGACCGGGCGACATCGTGACCCGGCGTTCCGTGGTGAAAGGACCGTTGACCGGCAGCGATTGCGCCATCCGGAGCGGGCTGGCTCCCGAAGACCGCGTCATCGTCAATGGCCTCGTCAACGCCCGGCCCGGGAACAAGGTCACGCCCGAAACCGAAGCCTCAAGCCCGACGCCCTGAGCCTCGAACCTGATTTCCATGTTTGCCAAATTTTTCATTGAGCGGCCGGTACTCGCGAATGTCATCGCGATCCTCTTTATGCTGCTGGGCGGCGTGGCGATTCTGACGCTGCCCGTCGCGCAATATCCGCCCATCACACCGCCCACCGTCCAGGTCACCGCCAGTTTTCCAGGCTCCAGCGCCAAAACGCTGCTCGAAACCGTTGCGTTGCCCATCGAACAGCAGGTCAACGGTGTCGAGAACATGCTCTACATGCAGTCCACCTGCACTTCCGACGGCCGGTACACGCTCACCGTCACGTTCAAGGTCGGCACCGACCTGGATTTTGCGCAGATCTTGGTGCAAAACCGCGTCGCCGCCGCGATGTCGCAACTGCCGCAATCGGTCCAGCAGCAGGGGGTGGTAACGATGAAAAAATCCACCGCCATCCTCCAGATCATCACGCTCACCTCGACGAACAAGGACCAGGACGCCCTCTTTTTGAGCAACTTCGGGACGATCGCGCTCCTCGACAAGTTGTCCCGCCTGCCGGGCGTCGGCAACGCGACGGTTTTCGGCGTTGGCCAGTACAGCATGCGCATCTGGCTCGATCCGGATTTGATGCGCCAGCGTTCGTTGACGCCCATGGATGTCATTGGTGCCATCCAAAAGCAGAACGCCCAGGTGCCGGCCGGGCAGGTCGGCATGCCGCCCGTGCCGCCGGGCCAGGATTTCCAATTGACGGTGAACGTTTCCGGGGCGCTCACCGACGTGCACCAGTTCGAACAAATCATCGTCAAGTCTGACCCGCAAAACGGCGGCCAGATCACGCGCGTCCGCGACATCGGCCGCGTGGAGCTGGGCGCCCAGACCTATAGCCAGTTTTTCAAGAAGGACGCCCAGGCCGCCGGCGGCATCGCCATTTACCAGTTGCCTGAGGCGAACGCACTGGACACTGCCAAGGCTGTGCGGACGGCGATGGCGGAGTGCGCGAAAACTTTTCCGCAGGGTCTCAGTTACCAGATTCCCTTCGACACCACCGAGTTCGTCCGGGAATCGGTCAATGAAGTGTATCGCACCCTGTACGAAGCCGGCGCGCTGGTGCTGCTGGTCATCATGGTCTTTCTTCAGGACTGGCGCGCCACGCTCGTGCCGGCCACCACTGTGCCGGTCACCATCGTCGGCGCCTTTGCCGGCATGGCCCTGCTCGGGTTCAGCATCAACCTGCTCACGCTCTTCGCCGTCGTGCTCGCCATCGGCATCGTTGTGGACGACGCCATCGTGGTGGTGGAAGGCGCCGCCCAGCACATCGAACGCGGCAAGACTCCCAAGCAGGCAAGCATTGACGCCATGGGCGAGTTGATCGGCCCCATCATCGGCATCACGCTGGTGCTCATGTCGGTTTTCCTGCCGCCGGCGTTCATGCCGGGCATCACCGGCCAGATGTACCGCCAGTTCGCCCTCGTCATCGCCGTCACCGCCATCATCAGCGCGGTGAACGCCATGACGTTGAAGCCGACCCAATGCGCGCTCTGGTTGCGACAACACGATCCGAAGAAGAAAAAAAACATTTTCTTCCGCTGGTTCAATTCCGCCTACGAACCCACCGAACGTTTTTACGCCGGACTGGTTGGCCGCATGGTGCGGCAAAGCGGCCGCATGGTGCTGATTGCGCTGGCGCTCGTGGCGCTGGCCATCTGGGGATTGAGCCGGATACCCACCGGATTCATTCCCACCGAAGATCAGGGCTACATGATGGTTTCCGTCCAGTTGCCCGACGGGGCGTCGCTGCAACGCACCGAACGGGTGATGGATGAAGTCACGCGGCTCGCCCGGGAAATCCCCGGCGTGGACCAGTCCATCACCATCGGCGGCATCTCGCCGCTGGACAACAGCGCGTCCCTGGCCAACGCCGGCATCGTTTATCTCATGCTCAAGGACTGGAGCAAACGCGGCCAGGGCGAGGACATAAAAACCATTTACCTGGCGCTGTCGCAGAAGCTGTCGAAATTGCAGGAGGCCAGCACGCTCGTGCTCGTCCCGCCGCCCATCCAGGGCCTGGGCATGTCCGGCGGATTCCAGATGCAGGTGGAATTGACCGATGGCAGCTTCGATTTCGTCCGATTGCAACAGGCGACAGACGCCCTCATCGCGGCCGCCCGCACCAATGCCGCCGTCCAGGCCGCGTTCTCGCCGTATCGCTCCCAGGTGCCGCAGATTGCCGTGACGGTGGACCGGGCCCAGGCCGAGACGCTCAACGTGCCGGTGGGCGACGTGTACCAGACGTTGCAGACTTATCTCGGCTCCAGCTACATCAACCAGTTCACCAAGTTCGGACACAACTTCATGGTCTTTGCCCAGGCCGACTCGAAACAGCGGGTGACGGCGGACAATCTCAAAAATTATTTCGTCCGCAGTCAGTCAGGCCAGATGGTGCCGCTCGGCACGCTCGCCGACATCAAGCCGATGGTCGGGCCGGCCATCATCCAGCTTTACAACCTGTTCCCTTCGGCGACAATCAGCGGTTCAGCCGCCACCGGCTTCAGCTCCGGCCAGGTGTTGACCGCCATGGAAACCCTCGCCGCTAAAACCCTGGGACCGGGCATGCAATACGAATGGACCGCGATGTCGTACCAGGAAAAACTGGTGGGCAGCAGCACGTACTACATCTTCGGCCTGGCCATCCTGCTGGTTTATCTCGTGCTCGCCGGGCAATACGAAAGCTGGATCACGCCCGCCGCCGTCATCTTCGCCGTGCCGCTGGCGCTGCTGGGTACCGTCAGCGTGCTACTCACGCTCGGGGTGGCCAACAACATCTATGTGCAGATCGGACTGGTGCTGCTCATCGCGCTCTCGGCCAAGAATGCTATTCTGATTGTGGAAATGGCGCGGGAACGGCGCGCGGCGGGCAAGGACATTCTGACTGCGGTGACGGAATCGGCGCAGGTCCGTTTCCGGCCCATCCTGATGACGTCGTTTGTGTTTATTCTCGGCGTGATGCCGCTGGTATTCGCGAGCGGCGCCGGCGCCGCCGCCCGCAAATCCCTCGGCATCGCCGTCGCCTCGGGTATGCTGGCGTCAACTTGCTTGGCTGTCCTGTTCGTCCCGGCTTTTTACGTAGTTCTGCAAAGGTTCGCCGAAAGAAAACGTGGCAAGTGACACGTGACAGGATTCGATGTTCAACGTTCGATGTCGGATGACCGCCGGCACCCAAACCGCAAAAGCCGACCAAACGGTTGTCCAACCCGGCGATCCAAAGAGTGAGATCGGCTAGTGTCCTAATTTGTAGGCGACGAGGTAACGAGTCGTTTGGGCAAGCACTCCTTACGTCGTGCCCTACAGCCAAATTCGCCGACTCCCGTCATCGTTGCTTTGACGCGGCTAAGTCGGCGCGGTTAAGGCGGTCAGGAGAAAATCTACTTCCATCTGCGGGTGAAGCCGTTATTGATTGAACCGGCATGGACATCGCAGCGCGATGGTCCTACCATTCTTTGGCCGTGCGAAACTTCGGTTTTCGTAGGCCATTCTGACCGCCAGACCAAAAACGCCGATTGAAGAAAGGGCCACTTATGAAAACAAAAGAAATCATCAAGAAAGCCCGCAAGTTCGCGGAACCTTTCCGGGTCACCGATGGCAAAAAATTCCGGCTCAAGGACATCGACCCCGGCGAGCTGCTCGGGTTCACCACCGAAGACAAGCCGAAAGCCAAGGAGGCGCTGACCATGGGCATTCGGGCGCTGGCCGAATTGCAGGACAAACTCTACGCGGACGATCAGTGGGCGTTGCTGCTCATCTTCCAGGCCATGGACGCCGCCGGCAAGGACGGCGCCATCAAGCACGTCATGTCCGGCATCAACCCGCAGGGTTGCCAGGTCTTTTCCTTCAAGTCGCCGTCTGCCGAGGACCTCGACCACGATTATCTGTGGCGTTGCATGAAGTGCCTGCCCAACCGCGGCCACATCGGCATCTTCAACCGCAGTTACTACGAGGAAACCCTCGTCGTGCGCGTGCATCCGGAATTCCTGAAAAAGCAAAAGCTGCCGGCGGAACTTATCACCAAGGACATCTGGCGGGAGCGCTTTTCGGACATCCGCAACATCGAGCGCTACCTGTCGCATAACGGCGTGCTGGTGCGGAAATTTTTCCTGCACCTCTCGAAGAAGGAACAGAAGCGGCGGTTTCTGGAGCGCATTGAAACCCCGCAGAAAAACTGGAAATTTTCCGCCGCCGACATGACCGAACGCGGATATTGGGATGAATACCAGGCGGCCTACGAAGACATGATCCGGCACACGGCAACGAAGGAGGCGCCCTGGTACGTGGTGCCGGCGGACAATAAATGGTTTACGCGCGCGATCGTGGCCGCCGCCATCATCGAGACCCTCGCCTCCCTCAACCTGAAATATCCCAAGGTCGGCGCGGACAAGCTGAAGGAACTCGCCGTGGCGAAGACGACTTTGATGAAGAAGTGATCGTGCCCGGACCGGTGACTGGCAACCGGATGAATCAACGGCAGCCGGTCATTTTTGATGGTGACAGGCGCCGCCGGATGGCGGAAGCTCCTGCCGCCGGACCCATACAACCATGCTTGCCGAAAAACTCGAGCGCAACCTCGGCTGGATCATCATCCTGGCCCTGCTGGCCGGCTGTCTGCTCGTGCTGCGGCCCTTCGTGTCCGCCCTGCTCTGGGCGGTGATACTTTGTTTTTCGAGCTGGCCGGTCTATCGCCGCCTGCTGGCATGGCTCGGCAACCGGCGCATGCTGGCTGCCCTCGTGATGACGCTGGGCATGATTTTCATCGTCCTGCTGCCCTTCGTCATCGTGGGCACGACCCTCGCCGATAATGTCAATCAGCTCACCGACGCCGCAAAACGCTGGGCCGAAAACGGTCCGCCCGCGCCGCCCGTCTGGCTGGCCAAACTGCCCGTCGTCGGACAACCGGCAACGGACTACTGGCAGAGCATGGCGGCGGACTCCTCGAAGTTGTGGACGGAAGCCCAGCGCATCATCGAACCGGCGAGTGCGTGGCTGCTCCGGGGCGGCCTGGCGCTGGGCGGCGGCCTCATTCAACTGGCCTTGAGCGTTTTTATCGCGTTCTTTTTGTTCCGCGATGGCGTCTCCGTTGCCAAACGTTTGACCGACCTGGTTGATCGGATCGGCGGCGAACGGGGTCAGCATCTCCTGACCGTGGCCGGCAAGACCGTTCGCGGTGTCGTGTATGGCATCCTGGGCACCGCGCTCCTGCAGGCGATCATGACCGGCATCGGCCTGCTCATTGCCGGGGTGCCGGGTGCCATGCTGCTCGCCTTGCTCACCTTTTTTGCCTCTGTGATACCGGTGGTGGGGACCGGGTTGATCTGGATTCCCGCCGCGGCCTGGCTCTTTCATCAAGGCCT
>JBEKSU010000168.1:0-8171 GCA_049516755.1 Verrucomicrobiota bacterium
TGCATCCAGGAATTGGCGACGACGATCCAGATGGCGCTGAAGTGCGCGCCGAGGCAGACCATGCACGTCGCGAAAAAATGGACCTTGCGGCTTACCTTGTCCCAGCCGAACAACAGCACCGCGAGAAAGCCGGATTCGAGGAAAAACGCGAAGATGCCCTCCGCTGCCAGGGCGCTGCCGAACACGTCGCCGACGAATCGTGAATACGTCGCCCAGTTGGTGCCGAACTCGAACTCCATCACGATGCCCGTCGCCACGCCGATGGCGAACGTGAGCGCGAAGACCTTCGTCCAGAACCGCGCCATCTGGTGGTAAACCGGATTATCGGTTTTGAGCCACAACCCTTCCATGCAGACGAGCAGGACGCCCAGCCCGATGCTCAGCGGCGGGTAAAGGTAATGAAACGCAATGGTCGCTCCGAACTGGATGCGGGATAATGTCAGGACATCCATACGCACGGAGGTTGCAGATATGGCGTCAAACGGTCAAGAGGGCAAAAGACGAAATCAAATACTTTCGATGTTTCCAAGGAATGAGCGTTTACGCTCGCCCTCACCCCAGCCCTCTCCCCCGGGGAGAGGGAGAGCACTGTCATGGCGCTGAACAATCTGTCGATTTGCGTTGCCGCCGCCGATTCCGTGTCATTGGCAATGAGACGTGAAATAACCCGGTATATTGCATGACTCAACCACACCGCGAATGATTCTCCCTCTCCTGGGGGAGAGGGCTGGGGTGAGGGCGTCATTTTTTGACTTCGTGATCATACCCGATGTGTCCTGTTTCGCTCCCTGTCACCTGTTGAAAACGTCGAGGAACGAAAATTGATTTTCCAATCAGCACCAACCGCGTAATCTGCCGAAAAGCATTTCATGAAACTTCTCGTCATCGGTTCGGGCGGACGCGAACACGCGCTGGTGTGGAAACTGGTGCAATCGCCGCATGTCACCCAATTGTGGTGCGCGCCGGGCAATGCCGGGATTCAACAGGAGCGAACAGAGAAAACAGAGAAACCCGTAGAGTGCGTCAACCTCAGCGCGGAAGATTTGCCCGGGCTGCTCGCCTTTGCGCAGGAGAAAAAAATCGACCTCACCGTCGTTGGCCCCGACAACCCGCTGGCGCTCGGCATCGTGGATTTGTTCCAGAAAAACGGGCTGCGCATCTGGGGACCAAACCAAAAAGCCGCGCAGTTTGAGGCTTCGAAGGTTTTCTCCCAAAATTTCATGGAGAAATACGGCATCCCGACGGCGAAATCCGGCACATTCAGCGAGCCGACAGCGGCCAAAAAATTCGCGGGATCACTAGGCGGCAAATGTGCGGTAAAAGCCGACGGCCTGGCGCTTGGCAAAGGCGTTTTGATTTGCGCCAGCGTGGCGGAAGCGAGCAGGGCGATTGACGAAATCCTCGTCAGCAAGGCTTTCGGCGCGGCGGGCGCGAACATCGTCATCCAGGAATTTCTGGAAGGCATGGAAATTTCGCTCCACGCGATTTGCGACGGCAAAACGGCGAAACTGTTCCCAACCTCGCAGGATCACAAGCGCGCACTGGACGGCGACCACGGCCTGAACACCGGCGGCATGGGCACGTATTCGCCCACGCCATTTTTGAACGACGCGCAACTCGCCGATACCGGGCGAAAAATTCTTGAGCCTTTCATGCGCGGCTGTGCGGCGGAGGGGATTGATTTTCGCGGCATTTTGTATCCGGGCATCATGCTGACGAAGTCAGGCCCGAAAGTCTTGGAATTCAACGCCCGCTTTGGCGATCCGGAGACGCAGGTTTATCTGACGCGGCTGGAGAATGATTTGGTCGAACTGCTTGACGCGAGTGTGGATGGCACTCTGAACAAGATTGAAATGAAATGGAGCCCGCGGGCGAGCGTGTGCGTGGTGATGGCCAGCGGCGGCTATCCGGGCCATTACACCAAAGGCAAGCCAATCCTTGGCCTGGCAGAAGCGGCGATGCTGCCAGACGTGAAGGTGTTTCACGCGGGGACGGCAAAGTCCGGCGATCAAGTCGTCACCAACGGCGGACGTGTTCTCGGCGTCACCGCATTGGGCAAGGATTTGAAGGCCGCCCGGGCCGCCGCCTACGCCGCCGTGGGAAAAATTCACTTCGACGGCGCACATTTTCGTCGCGATATTGCCGCGAAAGCCTTAAACTGATCTTCAATCTTGTGGCTGTACGCATTCAAACTGCTTCGGACTCTTTCTGGGAATTGAAGGTTCCGGAATATTATAATTTTGCGACCGATGTCATGGACCGCTGGGCCAAGATCCAACCCGACGCCACGGGATTGTGGTGTGTGAATGCGACGACGGGTGCGGAACAGAAGTTCACCTTTCAACAGCTCTCCGGGTTGAGCGCCCAGGCCGCCAATGTTTTCCGCTCGGCTGGCGTGAGCCGCGGCGACCGCGTGCTCATCATGTTGCCGCGCGTGCCGCAATGGTGGATTGCCATGCTGGGCCTTATCCGGCTGGGCGCGGTGCCGGTGCCCGGCACGTTGCTGCTCACGCCGCGCGACGTGGCTTACCGGATTCAGGCCGCGCGGATCAGCGCGGTGATTGCCAATGCGGACGGCATTGCCAAGCTGGACGGATTCGAAGGGTTGCGTCTGGCCGTGGGTGAAGCGCCGTCGGGCTGGATTGATTTCGATGTCCAACTGCGCGTGGCGGATACGGCGTTTCAAGCCGTGCCCACCCGCAGCGGCGATCCGGGCATCATTTATTTTACCAGCGCCACGGCGGGCGAACCCAAGATGGTGTTGCATACACAGGCGAGTTACGCCCTCGGCCACCGGCTTACGGGCGGGTTGTGGCTCGATTGCAAACCCGGCGAGTTGCACTGGAACATCTCCGATCTCGGCTGGGGCAAGGCTGCGTGGTCCAGTTTCTACGGCCCGTGGCAGATGGGCGCCTGCATGTTCGCGCTGGATGTCCGGGGCAAATTTGACGCCGCTCAGACCCTGGACACCCTGGCGCATTTTCCCATCAACACCTGGTGCGCGCCGCCCACGGCGTTGCGATTGATTGTACGGCAGGACCTGGAGCGCTGGAAATTTCCCAAACTGCGCCACTGCGTGACCGCGGGCGAACCGCTGAATCCCGAGGTCTTCAAACGCTGGCACGATGCCACCGGCTTGATGCTCCATGAGGCCTACGGCCAGACGGAAACCGTGGTGTTGATCGGCAACTTCCGTTCGCTGGGCCTTGAAGTTCGCCCGGGTTCGATGGGCAGACCCACGCCCGGATTCACCGTGGCGCTGCTCGACGATGAATTAAACGAAGTACCCGCCGGACAGGAAGGGGAAATTGCCGTGCGGGTGAAACCCCACCGGCCGTTAGCCTTGTTCCGTGAATACTGGCTGAACCCGGGTGAGATGACGAAGCAGTTTTGCGGTGATTGGTATCTTACCGGCGACCGTGCCGTGCGGGATGCGGACGGATATTTCTGGTTCGTGGGTCGCAAGGACGACGTCATCAAGAGTTCGGGCTACCGCATCGGACCGTTCGAGGTCGAAAGCGTGCTGCTCGAACATCCGGCCGTTCTGGACGCGGCGGTGGTGGGCAAGCCGGACGAAGTGCGCGGGCAGATTGTGAAGGCATTTGTCATCCCGCGTCCGGAAGCCACCATCGGTGAAGACTTGAAGCGCGCGCTCCAGCAGCACTGCAAGCAGACCGCCGCGCCCTACAAATATCCGCGGGAAATCGAATTTGTGAAGGAACTGCCCCAGACCATCAGCGGCAAAACCCGGCGGGTGGAACTGCGAAATCGTCCGGCGGTCGAGGCCCGGGTTTGACGCCACGACGTGGAGAGAATCCATTTTGACGGCGTGCATTTCCGCCGCGACATCGCAGCGAAGGCGTTCAAATCGCCAATCGCACGGAAAATTCTTTGGCGTTCGGGGAGATGTGTCCTTTGTTACTCTGCCAACTTGTTTTGCCAGCGTGCCAGAACTTTGATCAGTGCTGCGTAGGCGGCCACTATCGCAAGGTTGATGACGAGACACCATTCGCCACTGAATTGAAGGAGTCCGCGCACCCAGAGCAGGTCAAAGAACACCAGTGACAGCAGGGCCAAAAAAACCGTGGAGCCCACAATCTTGCCAAATCTCGCGTCGAAAATGCGGCGCGGGCGTTGTCGCCAGTTGCGAAGCCAGAGGAAACAGTTAAATCCACCCCAAATCAACAGCAACGCGGCTACAGTCCAGTAGCCGTTCGCCAGCAGCCATTTTACCAACAGGGGAATGAGGACAAGACAACCGACAAATCCGAATATGGCGGAAAGCGCCGCAAAGGAATCTGCTTTGGAGGATTTGCCCAGCAGATCACCCAATAATTCATCAGCCTTGGTGGACTGGCCGAGGCTAAATGGTTCCCATGTCCCATCTTCAATTTGAATTTGGCGACGGCGATAATGGAAATACATCATCCGTGCCGCAACGAAAACGGCGAGAGATAAGTACCCGATAAACGCGCCGATTGCCATTAAGTCAGTGTGCTCTTTACCGAGAGGGATGACTACCACTCCGCACAACAATATGAATGCGGCAATCGAGAACCGAAGCCAGATCATGCGGAGCAAAAATTGTCGTTCGCGTGGTGACTTGGCGCCTTCCAACTCCGCCTTTAACAGGAAAAACACGCTGCCAATGATGGGTGCGGCAGTCAGAACTGGTTTCCAAAACCCTTTCGCCAGAATCATGGATTTGCCTGCCGCTACAATGCCTTTCGCCTTCGCAGCGGCAGAAATTGTTGCTACCAACTTTGTCGGGGCGGGTTGGACGGCGTTGCCGGAAATCAGAACGGCCAAGCTGCTCGCGCCAATCGTTACATTGCGCTTCAAGAAAAATTCACGCAGGCGCTCGACGGCGCGGCTGACACGTTTCTGCGCGGCGTCCTCGGTGGTGCCCAGGGTTTGCGCCATCTCGCGCGCGGACTTGCGTTCGAAGTAGCGCAGCAACAGCGCGTCGCGGTCCGGTTCGTTCAACTCGCCGAGCGCGGTGTCGAGTTGCGGAGCGATTTTTTCCCAGACAGCGTCGGGTTCAGCGGCAAGCAATTCGTTCATGGCGGCGGCCTCCTGTTCGCGGGCGCGACGGCGCACCTCGGAGCGGACGGTGTTGGCCGCGAGGTTTTGCGCCGTGCGATGCAGCCAGCCGGACAAGACGGGACGGTCCGCGAGCTGCCGCGCATTTTGCGCGAGCGCTACAAACGTCTTCTGCGTCACGTCCTCGGCCAGATGCGCGTCGCGGACCATGCGCAACGCGGCGGAATAGACGAAGTCAACATGCCGGCGCACGAGTTCGGCAAACGCCGGCTCCGACCGGGACCCGGCATAATCGCGCAAAAGCTGTTGGTCGGTCAGGCTGTTCATTCGTGAGACCTGATTAAGATTAAGAACACGATTAAGAATATGGCCGGAGGAACCGCAGCGTGCCTTTTCTCTTAATCATAATCTTCATCTTAATCCGGGTTGTTCTACAGAATAGTACCCGCCGCCGCTCAAATCGGACAGGGAACAAAAAACGGCAAGTTTCTATCTTAACTGGTTTCAGGGTATCTCAAGCCGATAAAACATCTGCGCGGCATTTGAGCCGGGGACGTTCGTGAACAGGAAATGGCCGCTGGCATCAAAGGGGTTTGTGTCCACGACCGGCCATTGCACCATCGGCAGGGTGAGATTTGTTGAGGCCAGCACGTAGAAAAGGCCATTCGTTACGCCGCTACTTCCGCTCAAGACGAAAGACCTGCCGCCGCCCGGGATGGCCTGGATGTTTCCAAAGCTTGGTGGCGGAGGCGCGGTGACAACCAGGTTGATTTGGCCGGGGGTGCTGGAATCGAGACTATAATTGTACGAGTGAGCCGTTGGGGTCGCGCCGAGTACGGGGCTGCCGCTGAGGCTGCCGGTGTAGGTGAACAAGGTGTAGTTGGTGGGCGTAAAACCGCCGCCCGCGCTGACGTTGATGGTTCCGTTCAGGACCAGGTTGCCCGCGACCACCAGACGGGTGGTGTTGGTGTCGAGGACAAAGTTCAGTGACGAGGCCGCGCCCAGATTCAAATTGGTGCTGACCGTGAGAATGCTGCCGCCCAGGGTGATGGCCGGATTGGCGGAAAAGAGGTTGGTGTTTTGCACGATGGCCTGGGCGTTGTAGAGCGACAGGGTGTTGCCGATGCCGTTGGTGGAGAAGCCATCCAGCGTAACGGGCGTGGACACCGGCGCGGAATTGCTGATGGTCAATTCGGCATTGTAGAGCTCGAAATTATTGATGCCGAACGGCGTGGTGACGGGCGAGTTCACGAAGCGGATGCCGCGGGCGTTGAAGACATTGAAAGACTTGCTGGCCGAGACGGACACCCCGGTGAAGGTCACGTTGGACACCAGCATTTCGGGCACGCCCCAGATGGTGCCGGCCAGGCCGGTGGCCGTGACGGTGATGTTGCTGAAGGTGATGTCGCGCCAGATGGGGGTCGTGGCGGTGACGGGTTGGCCGGGGTCCTGGGCGGCAGCGGAAGGTGTGACGCTGCTGAAGGAGCCGTAAAGCGTGTTGGTGTAGTAATCGTAAATGACGAAGGCCGATTGCACGTTGTTCAGGCTCAGGTTGGCGAAGGTGTAATTTTGCAACCGGCTGCCCCGGTCACGATCGGACTTGAGATCAATGGCATAGATGGTGTTGGTCAGGAGGCAATTGACGACGTAAAGATTCGTGGCTCCGCCACTGGCAAGGGTGCTGCCGACCGCGATGCCGTAGCTGAGGCCAACATGGCAATCGGCAATGGTCACATTATAGGCCGGACCTTTGAGGACGGGGTCGTCGTCACCATCATTGAACGAACAGTATTGGATGAGACAATTGTTGGCGGAGATGTCCGTGCCGTCGGTATTGGGGGACGGGGTCTGGGTGTTGACGGTGACATGCGAAACGTTCACGTTCTGACAAAGGCTGTTGAGGTCGAGGTGAAACATCGGCGGATTCTGAAGGGTGACGTTTTGCACCAGCACGTTGGTGCAGCGATACATCAGAATCATGTCGTGCGGCCGGAGGGCGGAGTTGTCGGCGTTGAACAGCGCCCACCAGGGAGCGCCCTGGCCGTCAATGGTTCCCGGGCCGCTGATCTCGACATCATGCAGGCGCGTGCCGGTGATGAAATTGGGAACGTTCGCCGGATAGCTGCCATACGGTAACATCTGCAACATCGCGCCGGCATCAATTTGCAGGTTGATGTTGTTGCTGAGGTTGAGAGCGGCGGACAAATAGACGCCGGGAGTGATCTCCACCGTGCCGCCACCGGCAAGCGAGGCGGCGTTGATCGCGTTTTGAATCGCCGCCGTGTTGGTCGCCACGCCGTCGCCGGTTGCGCCGTAGTTGGTGACATAGAACGTCTGACTGGGAATCACCGGCAGCGGAATATACGGCAGGATGACCAGCGAACGGCTGGTCGCATCCGGCAGACCGTCGGTGCTGGCGGTCAGTTGTTTGGTGCCGGTCAGTTCAATCCTGAGATCGTTGAACGTTGCCAGGCCGCTGGAATCGGTATTGACGGTGTTGATTCCGTCCAAGGTTCCGCTGCCGCTGCTCAAGGCGAGGGAGACAGTGACGCCGCTGGCCGGTGAATCATTGCCGAAGCGATCCACCAATTGCACGGTAACGTCCGGTGTGATGGCCTGCCCGGCGACGGTGTCGTTGGGTTGCTGGACAAACGCCAGGTTCGCCGGTGGCGCGGCCAGAATGTTGAAGCCGGCGCAGACGGCGATTTTTCCGCCCGCGGCCGCGCGCAGGCTTTTCGGGCCGGCAGCGGTCAGGTTCAAATCAACAAAGGTGGCAACGCCATTGGCATCGGTCGTCCGGCTCAAAGTGCCGTTGAGATTTCCCGTGCCGCTGAAAAGCGAGATGAACACCGGGACGTTGGTGGCGAAGCTGCCATCGGAGTTGGTCACGGCCACCTTCACCGCCGGCGAGATGGACGAACCGGCGACGGTATCGCCGGGTTGCTGAATGAATGACAATCCGCCAACCGTTGGTGTCGGACCGCTGGTCAGCAACAGGTCAACGGACTGATTGGCGGCATCGTTCACCAGATAAGCGCCGGGTGCGGACGCGGACGAATTGGCCAGGCCAAAATTAAACGAATCCAGAATGGTGTATTTGATGAGCACGACCTGGGTCGGATAGGACG
>JBEKSU010000169.1:0-8134 GCA_049516755.1 Verrucomicrobiota bacterium
TGGCGACAAAAACGGTTCGCCGAGGTTCAGGTAAAAGAGCTTCTCCATCTTGAGCTGATGCACCAGGTCGGCCATCCGGCCGAAGTCCTCCAGGGGCATCCGTTTGTTTGCGCGGATGGCCGCCGCGCCCTCGCGCGCACAGCCGATGCAGTCCACGTTGCACAACACGGTGTTTTCCAACAGCATGCCGCGATGCGGCAATTTCGGCTTGGGTGGCACCCCATTTTTGGGCAGGCGCTGGATGGTGCAGCGCACGCAGGTGGGAATGGGGATTTTTCCTTTCGCCTGCTCGTCGCGAAACCGCTGCGCCACCGGACCGAAAAAAACTTCCTCAAACGTGTTCTGGCGCAAATCCCCGATATGGGCGCTGCCGTCGTAATCCTGGCAGCAGCAGGAAACCGTCAGGTCGGAATTAACGGTGATATTGTAATCGTCCAGGCCGGCCAGGGTGGTGCAATAATATCCGCGACCGGTGACGCGCGCGCGCAACTCAAACCACCAGACCATCAGCCGCCGGATGAAATCGCTGACGCGCCAGTTGAAGCGCGTCTTCGGATTGCTGATGGCTCGCGATGTCGGCAAATCTGCCATAAGGTAGATTGCTTCTTTTCAAAAGCCTTGGGCAAGCTTGTTTTGGCCCGGACGCGCAATTTAATTGTGACGCGTCACGCCAAAACGCGAAACCCCATCCGGGTCACCACGAATAATGCACCGTGTAAGTCACGGTGCGCTCCTCGTCGGGCTTGACCGGCACGCGGAACTCGATGGTCTGGGAATCCGTTTTCTTGAAATCATCTGATTTCGCGGTTATTTCCCAACTGCTCCAGCGATAAAGATGCTCGACCACGCGGATTTCCACCGGCTCCGGCTTGCGGTTGCGCAACTTGATCTCGAACGACTCATCCAGCCACTTGTCGCCGGTATCCACCTGAAAATTGGTCTGCTTGCGCTCGCCCACGAGGTCAAAGGTGTTGCCGGTGGTCACGCGGATGGTCTCGTTGCGCGGCGTGTGGTCAATCATGTCCTCGCCCACAAATTCCATCTGGCCATCGGCGTCCCGCCGATAAAACCGCAGCTTGCCCTTGGGCAGCGCCAGGCCAAGATGGTTGGTCTCCGCGTTCACGAACTCGCGCATCACCCGGATTTTTTTGTTGCCCTGGGTGCCGTAACCGCGGTCCTGGATCAACCCGCCGTAAAACCGGTAGTCGGACGAGCCGTCATAAACGTAAATCGTTGGCGCTTTCACGTCCGTGGCGCGGACGAATTCCACCTGCTTGGTCTCGCGGTCGAGCAGCGTCGTGGGCCGCGCCAGGGAGTAGAGATGAAATTCGTCGAAGGCTTTCTCGGTCACTGCCAGCCTGTTTTCATCCATCATGGCCATTTGTCTCATTCCGCCAAAAGCCATAACGGTGGGCATCGGCGGCTGGATTTTATTCACATCCCCGGCCATCAATTTGATTTTGGCGTCGCGGAATGTCTTGCCGCTGTGATTGTTCATCGTCACCCAGCCGATCAAATCGACCGTGTCGCCCTTTTCCGGCGAGACCAGGTTGTAATCCGCCTCCCAGGTGAACCCGCCGGTGATGTAACTGACCTCGGCATCGAATTTGCCCGGTTTGTCCGACTGGAGCAGCCAGTTCAGCGTCGGCTTGAGCACGGTGTCGTCGCTCAGGTCGGGAAACAGCGGCGTGCCGGGCAGGGTGAATTGTAATTTGCCGTTCACCTCGATGATGGGCTGTTCCGAACCGCCGCCCGGCACATAGCCGCTGCGGATGATTTTGCCGGGAATGAGTTCGCGTGCCTGGGTGTTGTCTTTCAGGCGCAGGGTTTCGAAATCAATCGTCTTGCCCTCGAACAACGACAGCAGCAATTCCTGGGTGACGGGATCGTTGCGATAATTTTGCTCCCAGATCTGGAGCGAATGTTTGCCGGCCGGGTCGCGCAAAATCACCGAGTCCGGCTCAACCCGCGCGGTGGCGTCGGCGTAGCGCACATTGTTGACGCCGGACTTGAGGTCGAGCGGGACCGTGTCGCGCACGACGGCGAAGTCCTGGTTATAAATGGTTAACGCCGGCTGGGCGAACGCGGCGACCGTTGCCGCCGCGCTGAGGGAAAGAATGGAAGCGAGTGTTTTCATAAAGTTTGGCTGGTGGAATGGCATAACTGATTCATTAGACGGCGTCCCGCAAAAAACGTTCCCAATTTTGCAGACGCGACGGCCCGGAAACACAGGCCGGAGGTCTGTACTACTTCAATTCAGCAGCCGATACCAGTTGTCGCGCTGGTGCGGTTCGTAGCCGAGCTCCCGGATGAGCCGCTGCATGTCGGCCACGGTCATGCGGAAGGTTGTGCCGGCCTGGCTGACGACGTTTTCCTCGATCATGATGCTGCCGAGATCGTTCGCGCCAAACTTGAGCGCGACCTGGCCGATTTCCTGTCCCTGGGTGACCCACGAACTCTGGACGTTGGTGAAATTGTCGAGGTAGATGCGCCCCAGCGCCTGTGTCCGCAGATATTCGTGCGCGCCGACGGGCGGTGCCTTGAGCTTCGTGTGCTCGGCCTGAAACGTCCAGGCAATGAACGCGGTGAAATGACCGGGTAGCACAGGCGTCCCGCCTGTTTTGTTTTTTCCTGACGAATGGCATGCAGCCGAGACGGCTGTGCTACGTTGAAGTGACTTGTCCTGCTGCACGCGCAACCGTTCCAGGTGTTCGATGCGGTCTTCAATCGTTTCCACATGCCCGAACATCATTGTGGCGCTGGAATTCAGACCAAGCCGGTGGGCCACGTCCATCACCTCGAGCCAGTCGTTGCTCATCGCCTTGAGCGGCGAAACCTGCTTGCGCACGCGGTCCACCAGGATTTCCCCGCCGCCGCCGGGTATCGAGCCGAGCCCGGCCTTGACGAAATCGCCGATGGTCTTTTCCAGCGGCTCGTTGAACACCTCGCGGAAATGGATGAACTCGCTGGGGCTGAAGCCGTGGATGTTCACCTGCGGCCATTTCGCCTTGATGTGCGAGAGCAAATCGAGATACCACTGCTTGGTCAACTTCGGGTGATGCCCGCCCTGCATCAAAAGCTGTGTGCCGCCCAGCGCGACGGTCTCCTCAATTTTTTTGTCCATCTCGGCGAGCGTGATGACGTAGGCATCGTCGTCCTTTTCCACGCGGTAAAACGCGCAAAATTTGCAATAGACGTTGCAGACGTTGGTGTAGTTGACGTTGCGGTCAACGATATAGGTGACGATGTCGTTGCCGCGCCCGTTGAAATCCTTCACCTTGGCCAGTTGCCGGCGGCGGTCGGCGAGCGCGCCGAGTTCCTCCAGCGGGAGGGAATACAGCCGCCGGGCTTCAGCCTGGTCGATGCGCCGGCCATCCCAGACCTTTTGCAGCAGCCCGTCCAATGACGCGTCGTAAATCACAGCTTAAAGCTAGCTTATCCGCGTTTTCAATACAACCGCCAAGGCGCCGACCGGCCCGGCCGGGGCGGTTTCAATTTTCTTTCCGGCCGGCTTGGGCCCATAATCCGGGATTTATGAATGGGGTTGTGACTCCGGCGGCGCGGACGGCGCGTGGAGAGAAATCATTTGAATCGGCCATCATTGCCGCGATGATTGCGGGCGCCTGCACGTTTCTGAACGTGTATTGCACGCAACCGTTGCTGCCGTTCTTCCAGCGCCTTTTCCATGCCTCCGAAATCGAGGTCAGCCTGACCGTGGGGGCCGTCACGCTGGCGGTGGCGCTCATGGCGCCGGTCACCGGCCTGGTCGCGGAAACCATCGGACGCAAGAAGGTCATCGTTCCCGCGCTCTTCGCCATGGCGGTTCCGACCCTGCTGGCCGCCACGGCGCAAAGCCTGCCCGCCCTCATCTTCTGGCGTTTTGCCCAGGGACTATTTGTGCCCGGGGTCATCGCCGTGATGATGGCCTACATCAACGAGGAATTTGCCGGGCGGGTCGGCACGGTCATGTCCGCCTATGTGGCCGGCACGGTCTTCGGCGGTTTTCTGGGACGGTTCCTCGTCGGCATCATCGCCGCGCACTGGAGCTGGCGCGCCGCCTTTGTGATTTTGGGCCTTCTCGACCTGCTCGGGGCTTTGGCCGTGCGTCAATGGCTGCCGCTGGCGGTGAATTTTGTTCCCGCCCAACATGTGTTCAAGTCCGTGCGCGACACGTGGGGGCATCTGCGAAATCCGCGGTTGCTGGCCATTTGCGGCCTGGGGTTCACCGTCCTGTTTTCACTGGTGGGCGTGTTCACTTACGTGAATTTTTATCTCGCCCGGACGCCTTTCAACCTTACTCCCGCCGAGCTGGGCAGCATCTTTTTTGTCTATCTGCTGGGTTGCCTTGTGACGCCGCTGTCCGGACGTTTCCTTGATCGCCACGGCTTTCGGCAGACCATGCTGCTGTCGTTGGGCATGTGTCTCGCCGGCCTTTTGCTGACGCTGGCACGGTCGCTGCCGGCGGTCATTGCCGGGCTGGCGATTTTTTCCTCCGGCATTTTCGTCTCGCAATCGGCGGCAACGGTGTTGATGGGCCAGGTGGCCGGCCGCGCCCGTTCCGCCGCCGCCGGGCTTTACGTGACTTTTTATTACATTGGCGGCAGTGCGGGCTCGGCGTTGACCTCGTGGTTCTGGTTGCGGGGCGGCTGGCCGGCGTGCGTCGGTTTGTTTGCCGCCGCCAGCCTGTTCACCCTCGTCCTGGGGCTGGCCGGGGGAAAATCCGTGGTCGGTCAGGAAATCCCGCCGGAACCGGCCGTGGACACGGCCATTTGAAATTGTTTCCAGGCTCAGCGTCCGCGTCGGAATTTTTCCGGTTCGATGGTGGCCAGCGTGTGGCAAACCTCCTTGACGACGTCCATTTTTTTCAAGGCCTTCGCCGCGGTGGCCTTGTGCAGATAAGCCTCCACCATTTTGGGGTCCAGCGCGATGGCCCGGTCGGCACATTCCAGCGCCTTGTGATGATGCCCCATTCGGCCGGCCATCGTGGCCAGGTTCGACCAGGCGAGTTTGTTGTGCGGATCCATTTTCAAGCCCTGCTCCAGACAACGGATGCCTTCGCTTGGGCGTTGCAACTTTTCATAGAGCAACCCGCCCAGGTTATTCCACACCCGGGCATCGGTGGTTTCCAGTGCCAGCGCCCCCCGATAAGCCGTTTCCGCCATGGCGAATTGCCCCATCCCGCTCAAGCCCAGACCGATGTAGTACAGCGCCTGGTAATCAGACGGGTCTTTTTCCCTCCATTTTTGGGCGAACGCCAGCAGTGCCGGCCACATTCCCTTTTCGCACATTCCGCGGGCAACCTTGACGTTGTTTTTTCCGTTCGGTTCCATGTCTGAAAACTTTTACGGTAACGACGAACGGCCTCTTCGACGATAAAAAAGTGCGTGGAAATACTCCGGCAAATCCCCCACACCGGCGCTGGCCTTATTTACGTGCGGGCTCTGGCGCGCCGAAGCGGGGCGAAGGCGGACGCAACCGCCAGACACCTGCGAGCAGGCTGCCGATGACCGAATGAAACGTCGCCGAAATCGCGCACGGCAGGGCCGTCAACGGCATTTGCCCGAAATGCTCGCGGGCCGGGGCCGCGCCCAGCCCGGAATTTTGCATGCCCACCTCCACGGAAATCGTGCGGCTGGTCAATTCATCGCAGCGCAACAAGCGGCTGGCAGCGTAACCAAGGAAAAATCCTCCCGTGTGCAACAAAAACACCGCCAGGATCAGTTCGCCGCCCGACCGTTTGAAATCCTCCGCGCTGCCGCCGATGATGCTCGCGCAGATGAGCGTAATGGCCAGCACGGAAACCAGCGGCGACACCGGCAGGATAAATTTCACGACCTTCGGCAGATAGCGGTTCAGCGCCACGCCGATAATCACCGGCGCCAGCACAATTTTCACCGTGCTCAGAAACAACCCCCAGGCCGGCACCGGCACGTAGGTGCCCGCCAGCCATTTGGTCAGCAGCGGCGTCATCACAATCGCGCCGAGCGTCGAACACATCGTTATCAGGACCGAGAGAGCGACGTTCGACCGGGCGATGTAGTTCACCACGTTCGACGCCGTGCCACACGGACAGCACGCCACAAGAATCAGGCCGACGGCGAAGGGCGTTTCCAGTCGGAGCAGGTGCGCGATGCTCCAGCCGAGGAACGGCATGATGGCGTAATGCGCGGTGAACCCGATGCCGACCGCGCGCGGCATTTTCAGCACCCGCCTGAAATCGTCCACGCTCAATGTAATGCCCATGCCCAGCATGATGACCGCGAGCCCCCACGTGATGAAATCGCCGCTGAACCAGGTGAACCAGGCTGGATGCGCCAGCGCCAGCGCGCCGCCGATCAAGACCCAGACGGGAAAAAGATTGGTGGCGAGGGAAAGCGCGCGGGTCATCGGTTCGGTTTATAAACAGAAAAGTGTGATCGAGCAATAATGCCATATTTTAGAACCGCGTGGCGGCTTTGGTGTAAAGTTGCGCTAGAGGAAGGTTTCATGCTGGGCAGATCCAATACAACAGCCGCACGCAACCTTGACCGGAGAGTCGAACGGGCTATCCTCGCGCCCCATGAAATCGGCGGCCATCAGGTCGGAAGTGTTGCTCGCGGGAGCAGTATTGCTGGTTGGCCTGGTGTTTGCCGCCTACACCCAGCATGCGTGGGAGGATTATTGGATCACCTTCCGCGCCAGCCGAAATCTGGCGACCGGCCACGGCCTGGTTTATACCCCCGGCGAGCGGCTGCAAACGTTCACCTCGCCGCTGGGGGTTCTCCTGCCGGCGGCATTTTCCTGGCTGACAGGCAATCAGTCGGACAACCTGGCTTTGTGGTTGTTTCGGGTCGTGAGTGCCGGGGCGCTGGCCGCCGGGGTGGTTCTGCTTTTCAAAACACTGCAGTCGTTGCAGCTTCAACGTTCTTCTTGCTGGTTGACGGCGGCCCTGATCGGCTTGGATGCCAAGACGGTGGATTTCAGCATCAATGGCATGGAAACCGGGCTCCTGGTTTTCTTTCTGGCACTGACAATTCATGGTCTGGTGGCCCCCGGCCCGCGTCAAATCCTGCGCCTTGGCATCGGCTGGGCGGGCTTGATGTGGTCCCGACCGGACAGTTGCATTTACATCGCCATCCTTGGAGCGGGGTCACTGCTCTTCCTGTCCGGCAGAACGGGCGGCAAATCACGAACTGAATGGGGGAAGACGCTCCTTGCCGCCGGACTGATCTGTACCGTCATCTATCTGCCGTGGTTTTTGTGGACGTGGTGGTATTATGGCTCGCCTGTTCCGCACACCATCGTGGCCAAGGCGGTAAACAAGCCGCCCATCCGATTTGATGATCTCATTGGCGACCTGGTTGCCTACCCGGCGCACCTGCTGATCCCATTTGACACCAGTCTGCAGTTCATCTTCCTGCCGGGTTATGCGGACCATGGCGGATGGCCGGTTTTCCTCGTTGTTATCAGTTATGTGCTGGGGTTTCTTGCGGCTTTTGCTTGGCTGGTTTTTGTGTTGCGCCCGTCAACCCGCTGGTTCTCGCTGTCATTTTTCTTCGGAAACTTTTTCCTGTCCGACGTGCTGAAATACCACCCTCCCTGGTATCTGCCGACGGTGGATGTGCTCGGTTTCCTGACCCTCGGTCTGCTTTTCGACGAGGCGTTTTGCCTGGCGGCAGGCCGGTCGCAATCCGACCGGCCCCGGGAATGGCTTCGCCGCGTTCCAGCAATTTTACGTGCTTCCGCCATCGGCCTGGTGGTCGGCCAGGCGGCGGTGACGGTTTGCGTTGCGCGCCAGCTTCAAGTGCAGCAGGACCTCATTGAAAACGGTTTGCGCCGGTCCATCGGCCTTTGGCTGCGCGCCCATGCGCAGACATCGCACGACTCCGTGATGCTCGAATCCCTGGGTTACATCGGCTACTATTCCAGGCTGAAGATGCTGGATTACCCAGGCCTGGTTTCCCAGGAGGTGGTTGAAGTTCGGAAACGGCTGGGGCCAAACCTGGAAAACTGGGGCTGGATCATGCTCAACCCAGACTGGGTGGTGTTGCGACCGGAGGAAGCCCAAAACTTGACGTTCATCAACCCAAGGGACCCGGAGAAGATATGCTACGAACTGATTAAGACTTTTGACGCCACCGACAAGATCAACGTC
>JBEKSU010000170.1:0-8115 GCA_049516755.1 Verrucomicrobiota bacterium
GACAGCAATTCGTCCAGCTGCCATGCGTCGCCGGTGATGATCCGGGCGCGGGGAAAACGCCGGTGGAGCAGGCGCGCCAGCTTGGGATTGTTTTCAATGGCCACCAGCCGGTCCTCGCGCAGGCCTCGCTCGATGAGCGCCTGGGTGACCGCGCCGGTGCCGGGGCCGAGTTCGAGCACGTAGCTTTCCGGGTCAAAAGGCAGCCAGCGGGCCATCGCGGCGGCCAGATGGGGCGAGCTGGGCGCAACCGCGCCGGTCCGCTGCGGGTCGGCAAACCATTCCCGCAGAAACAAACCCGAGTCGGCCAGCGCCGCAATTATTTTTTTTGCCATGTCGTTATAAAACCTGGGTCAACCCTGACTTTCAGGCGACAGAGTAATTCACGCGCGCGGTTGCTGCCATAGAAAATTTCAGTTAAATTCAACGGCCGCTTTTCGGCGGTTTCGGCGGCGGGCCGGTTTCTTTGAGGTTCTGGCGCGCGATATCGCGGCGCGTTGACCAGTCATCCCAGTTTCGGTCCCATGCTTCACCAGTGAAATTCGTCTGCGCGGACGGCCAGAGCGCATCGAGCGCCTTCAATTCGTTGCCGGCGGCTTCGCGGTCCTTCCATTGCCAGTACGATTCGACCAGATTCAGCCGGTTTTCGGGATAATCGGGCGCCAGCTTGACAGCCCGTTCCAGCCATTCGCGCGCCCTGTGCCGGCTGCCGACGCTGAGCGGCCAGCCGGGCGCGTCGCGATACAGCAGGCCGAGACAGCGCGCCGGCCCGGCGTAATCAAAATGTTCGTCCAGGTCATCCGCAATTTTGAACTCCCGCTCCATTTCCCGCACCAGTTTGTAGGCCGCCAGGTTGCGTTTGGTGTCCGCCAGCTGGCCGAGTTCGATGGCCAGGTAATAATGGGCCGGGGCCGAATTGGTTTCGCGCGCGAGCGATTGCCGGGCCGCGGCGATGCCCTGATTGGCCAGCGCGGCGCGCCCGGCGTTGTTTGTGACGAAATCGTTCAAGTCAAAGCACGCGCGGGCAAACTGCCAGGCGGCCGCGGGATCGTTGGTGTTCGATTGGAATTGCGCCTGCGCGCGGTGATATTCCGCCGCGGCGCGGGCGGCAAAAATTTCCTGGCGCGCTTCGCCGGCGAAAACCATTTCGCCGGCGGCCAGAAGGGAAAGTGCGGCCAGCCATCCGGCCGGGGCGGGGCGCCGGGCCATGGAATTAAGAAATTCCATCTTCGGAATTAAAAGTTGCCATCGCATGGGGCTGATTTATACTGGCCAGGTGAGATTAGATTGGAAATTCTCGTGGCTGGCAATGCTGGCGTTTATGACGCTGTGGGGTGCCGGCTGCTCCGGCATCAACGCCAGCGGGTCGGCTTCCCCCGCCACGTTCTTTCTGCCGGGCCTGATGAAGGCCGATCCTCCGGCGGCGACCGACACGCCGGTGGCGGTGGCGGTCCCGTCCCAACAATTTGCCCAAGCCCGATAGTCTTTTAATCCTATGCGATTCCCTTTTGCCCTGACGCAGAAAATTGCCCGCCACATCATCAAGCACAAGCTGCGCAAAACGCCCCGGTTTGCGATGGTGCTCCAGCTCGAACCGTTGCACACCTGCAACCTCACCTGCACCGGCTGCGGCCGCATCCGGGAATATTCCACCAATCTCAAGGACATGGTGCCGCTGGAAAAATGCCTCGCCGTGGCGGTGGAATGTGATGCGCCGATGGTCAGCATTTGCGGCGGCGAACCGTTGATTTATCCGAAGATCGAGGAACTGGTGGCCGGCTTGCTCAAACAGAACCGCGTCATTTACGTTTGCACCAACGGCGTGTTCATGCGGAAGAAAATGAAGGATTACCTGGCCGCGGTCTACTCGCCGGCCATCGAGCCGAAGCTGGAACAACTGCTCGCCCAGAAGCTGATTTCCGACAAGGACGCCGAGACGATCCGCCGGTCCGACGCCACGGCACGGAGCAAGGTGGTCATCCGCCCGACGAAATGGATTTATTGGAACGTCCACGTGGACGGCCTTGAATACACCCACGACCTCATCGTCGAGCGCGAAGGCGTGTTCAAGGAATGCATCGAGGCCATCAAGATGGCGAAGATCCTCGGCTACCAGGTCGCCACCAACACGACCGTTTACAAGGAAACCGACGTGGCGGAAATCGAGGACATGTTCAAATTCCTCAGTTCGCTCGAAGTGGACGGCCACACGATTTCGCCCGGCTACGAATATGACGCGGCCAAGAAGGACATGGTCACGCGGCTCGGCAAACAGCCCGAGGATTTTTTCCTGACCCGCCGGATGACACGGCAGAAATTTGCGAAGATCGAGGATTGGGGCAAGGCCTTCACGATTTTCGGCACGCCGGTGTATCAGGAATTTCTCGCCGGCAAACGCGAACTGACCTGCACCGCGTGGGCCATTCCCACCTACAACATCAAGGGCTGGAAGGCGCCCTGCTATCTGATGACCGACGGCCATTACTCCGGCTATCAGGAAATGCTGGCGAAAGTGGACTGGGAAAAATACGGCGTCGTGAACAGTGTCGCGCGCGACCCGCGCTGCGAAAACTGCATGGTCCACTGCGGCTACGACCCCAGCGGCGCGCTCGGCACGAATTATCAGTCCGGCGACAACTGGAAAAACATCAAATACAATTTCGGCGCGAAACCGAAACCGTATCCGGCCTCGCCGGAACTGGCGCAGCGCGCTTTCAACGGTGTCACCATCGGCAAAGGCCATCTCGCCGAGGCCAAGGCGGCCATCAACTCGCCTGCCGCCGGCGCTCGCGGTGCCTTCTCGCGCAAGGAAGATGAGCACCACGAGGCGCACGTCGGAAGTCACTGCGGCACAAATGACACATCCGAGCGCGACGATTTGCTGGCAAAAATCAAGGACGCGAAGAAGGCCGAATAGGCTGCTTCGCCACGGATAATTTTGGAATTCCCATGAGCAAGACACTTTATCTTTCACCCCCAAGCTTTGATGGTTTTGACGGCGGCGCCGGTGCGCGCTACCAGACCGTGCGCGAAGTCACCAGCTACTGGTATCCCACCTGGCTCGCGCAGCCGGCCGCACTCACGCCGGGTTCCAAACTGCTCGACTGCCCGCCGCACAACATCGGCAAGGAGGAATGTCTCCGCGTGGCCAGGGATTTTGACCACGTCATCATCCACACCAGCACGCCTTCGCTGAAGAACGA
Source organism: Verrucomicrobiota bacterium (assembly GCA_049516755.1). Taxonomy (GTDB): domain Bacteria; phylum Verrucomicrobiota; class Verrucomicrobiia; order Limisphaerales; family UBA11358; genus UBA11358. The sequence continues at coordinate 3,201 of JBEKSU010000170.1, forward strand.
TTGCAAGGTGGCCGAGGCCATCAAACAGCAAAAGCCGGACACGAAGATCGGTTTTGTCGGGGCGCACGCGGCCGTGCTGCCCACCGAAACGCTCAAGGCATCGCCGGCGATTGATTGGGTGGGCCGCAAGGAGTTCGATTATACCTGCAAGGAAGTTGCCGAAGGACGCGACCTCGCGACCATTGCCGGACTTTCCTACAAGGACAAGGACGGCAAAATCAAACACAACCCCGAGCGCGCATTGATTGAGAACCTCGACACGCTCCCGTGGATGGCGGACATCTATCGCCGCGACGTGGACGTGCAAAAATATTACAACGGCTACCTCAATCACCCGTACATGAGCCTCTACACGGGACGCGGCTGCCCGGCGCAATGCACCTTCTGCCTCTGGCCGCAGACCATCGGCGGACATAAATACCGCGTCCGCTCGGCGCAGAACGTCGCCGACGAGATGGCCTATCTCAAAAAACTTTTCCCCGAGGTGAAGGAATACTTTTTTGACGACGACACCTTCACCGCCAACCTGCCGCGCGCGCGGGAGATTGCCAAAAAGATTGCGCCGCTCGGCCTGGTCTGGTCGTGCAACAGCCGGGCGAACCTCGATTACGACAACATCAAGCTGCTCAAGGACAATGGCCTGCGCCTCTTCCTCGTCGGTTACGAAAGCGGCAACGACGAAATTCTCAAGAACATCAAAAAGGGCGTGACCACCGACGAAATGCGCCGGTTCACCAAGGCCTGCAATCAGGCGGGCGTGATCATTCACGGCACGTTCATTCTCGGCCTGCCGGTGGAAACGAAGGAAACCATCCAGCAGACACTCGATTTTGCGAAGGAACTCGACGTGTTCAGCATCCAGGTCAGCCTCGCCGCGCCGTATCCCGGCACGGAGCTTTACGAACAGGCCCGGCAAAACGGTTGGTTCGCGAAGAAAGAGAAAACCGATCTCCTGGGCGGGGAAGGCTATCAGAGCAGCACCATCGAATATCCCGGCCTGAGCAAGGAAACGATTTTTGAGGAAGTGGACCGCTTCTACCGCGCCTACTACTTCCGCCCGAAACCGATCCTGCGCATCGTCAAGACCATGCTGGAAGACAAGGACGTCTTCGTCCGCCGCTGTCGCGAAGGCTTTGAATTTTTCAAGGGCCTGCGCCAGCGCAAGGTCGAACTGGCCGCGGCCCAGACTGGCACAGCGTAGTTTCCCTCTGCTTGGGGATGAAAAGCGGTGGAGGGCCACCGCACTTCAAGACCTGTCGGTTGCTCCGACAACTCACATTGGGCGCGAAGCGTCTTGGAGTGCGCCAGCCCCCTGGCGCTTTTGGGGTGAAACGTCGAACGTCCAATTTGGTGTTACGCCACCGTCAGCGGGCCGTCGAAGATGGTCAGGCTGATGACTTCCGTCCGGGCGACGTGCGGGCCGTGCCGGACGCCTTCGGGCGCGAAGAACAGCGTGCCGGCGGTGTACATCTTGTCGGATTCCTCCCATTCGCCGGAAAGCACATAGGCCCATTCATTGGCATCCGGATGCACGTGGGCCGGGATCGTGCAACCGGCCTTGAACTTGCGCAGCACCACCACCCCGCCGGTGCTTTCATTTTTGTGCAACATCATCAGCTCGACTCCTTCGTAAGGGCCGGGCTGCCAGTCCTTGTCCTTGGTCAATGCCACATACGGAAACATGCCTCCATCGAAGCGGATTGCGCTCAATTTGCAAGCCCGGAGGTGTACTGGCTTGGTAGGAGCCGAGGTAACGAGGCTCAAATTTCTGGCTCGTTTCAGAGCCTCCTCAAGTCGGCTCCTACTTGTTCTACGGAACCGTTGAAGGTGGAGAAAACTTGTAAAGATGGACTGCCCAAGGCCCGAAATGATCGCTGAACGAATTGTTCATGGCTGTGAAGGCCCGATTTTCACCAAGCACTTCCACCTTATTGCCACCCGGAGCCTGGGTGAAGGTGAATGTTGCTTCGGTCGCACCGTCGCGCATGCCCACGGCAAACAGATACGTCGCCCGGCCAGATTGTTTGACCATCGCGGCCACCGGCACGGCCGGGTTTTTCGATTGCACGGTCACGGCGTTGTGGAGCGTGGGACGGTTCAGCACCGGCGCCAGTTGGGCGATCTGCCGGTTGATCTGGGTGACGGCGGCGAGCATTTCCGGGTCGTCCAGCAGGGCGGCCTCGCGAAACACCGGTTTGAATTGATGGACAAAATAAATCAGGCCGCGCGAACCGTGGATGAGCGACATCCAGACTTCGGCGCGGACCTGCTGTGGTGCGGGCCTGTACTTCGGATTGGTAATGGCGGTGCATTCGATGCAATTCCAGACCGGTTTACGGCCCTGGCCCCATTGCTCCAGCCGTTCCACGCCGTTCGCTACGAACCACAGGTTGCCATGCACCTCACGGCTGTTGTGGTTCACCGGATAAATGTCGAATGACGCGATGTCGCAGCCTTTGAGATATTCGGGATAATCCTCGGGATGATGGTTTCGTTTGCCACGACCGTACCAGTTGTCCCAAGCCACGGCCTGGCCAAGGTTCAGAAGAATTGGCCGTGAAGAGTCCATTGCCTTCATCCGCTGGTAATCTTCGACAATCCTCCCCGGCGGAATGGGTGAGCCAAACCCCAGGCTGGCTCCCCGCGACTGCGCGCTGTCAGGTTCATCGCCGCCCATCCAGCCGATGATGGTTGGGTCGGCCCGATGCCGCAGACCGACTTCATTTTGTTCACAGATGACCCACAGGCCGGCTTTTTTGAGCGCCGCCAGTTGTTTCCCGGTTGGTCCCTGCCACAACCCAACGTAGGTGTTGATGCCCGCCTTGCGGTAACGTTCGGCATTCGCGGGATCCTGCAGCCACACGGCGATGGGGAAAAAGTTGGAATCGGCCCAGGGCTGATTCGTCCACGGCGTCTCCGGCTTATCCGCGACTGCGACCGGCCCGGCGGTGGTTGCCGTTGCGCCCGCCAAAAAGGCTCCGGCCAGCAACGAGCAGAGCAACCGCTGCAACCGTTGGCGCCAATCTCCGACGGCGGATGTTTGGTCGTAACTCATTTTGGTGGGGCGAGGCTACTGACGAGCCGGCTTCGCGCCAAGGCCGGCTCGCGAGGACGCTCGCCCCACCGAAATGTAAATTGCGTCACCACCGGATGGTTTTGAACTTTCATGTCGCATTTGTTTAACCCTGCACCGGAGCGTGAACAAGCCGGGATTCGCGAGAAACTGATTTGATTCTTCACTTTAAATTCTGCATGCTGCCCGGGTGGTGAACATTCCCGAACATCGCAAGGCGATTGACCGGCTGGACGGGCAGATCGTGCGGTTGCTCAACGAGCGCACCAAGCACGTGCTCGCCATCGGTGACATCAAGCTCAAGGCCGGCGAGGAAATTTACGCGCCGCACCGCGAACGCGCCGTGTTGGATCGCATCTGCCAGTCGAACCAAGGGCCGGTAACCAACGACCAGCTCCGCGCGATTTACCGCGAAATCATGTCCAGCGCGCTGGCGCTGGAGAAGACCATGTCCATTGCGTATCTCGGCCCGGAAGCGACGTTCACGCATCAGGCCGCGATTCAAAAATTCGGCTCCAGCCTGCGCTACGCGTCGCAAAAGACCATTGCCGACGTGTTCGCCGAAGTCAGCCGGAACCGGGCGGACTACGGCGTCGTGCCGGTGGAAAACACCACCGAAGGCGTCGTCACCCACACGCTCGACATGTTCGTGGACAGCGACCTGAAGATCGTGGCGCAGATTGTCCTGCCCATTCAGTATTGCCTGGCCGGCAATTGCAAACCGGGGGGCATCCAGCGGCTCTACGTCCATCCCCAGGCCCTGGCCCAATGCCGGTCCTGGGTGCAAAAGAATCTGCCGCAGGCTGAAATCCTGGAAACCTCGTCCAACGCGCGGTCCGCCGAACTGGTGGCCCATCCGGCGGGCAAAACCCCGGGGCGGCGCGGGAAAGTGGCCGCCATCACCGGCATTCTGGCCGCCGAAAAATACGGCCTGCCCGTGCTCGAACAGGACATTCAGGACAACGCCGCCAACGCCACGCGCTTCCTCGTGCTCGGACGCCAATGCAGTCCACCCACCGGCGACGACCGTACGAGCCTGCTGGTGAGCGTCGCCGACAAAGCCGGCGCGTTGCATCAGGCGATTGCCGCGTTCCGCCGTTACCGAATCAACATGACGAAGATTGAATCGCGCCCGAGCAAGCGGAAGGCGTGGGAATATTTCTTCTTCATTGATTGCGACGGCCACGTGCAGGACCGCAAGGTCGTCAAGGCCATCGAGCTTCTGGGCGTGCATTGTAACTTCGTCAAGGTTCTTGGCTCGTATCCGAACACGGAATGACCTCTGTTGGTAAATCAATCCGGCTATCGGGCGGGCAACCGCCTCGCATTCGATTGGCCGGGAATGGTTTTCCCGACACATTATTTTTTGCTTTTCAAAAGGTAAGAAATGGTGATATGGTGCGGGCATGGAGGGAAAAGCGGTTTCCAACGATTATTTCATCTGGGGAATTGACGATTCCCCTTACGGCCCGGTGGAGCTGTCGGCCTTGATTGACTGGATCAGCGACGAACGGGTGCTGGCCGATACCTGGGTGTTTGCGCGTCACGATGGCAGTTGGCGGCGGGCGGCGGAAATTCCCGGACTTCAAGAGTATTTCAGCCAGACCAGCATCCCGGATTCCGCCCCGCCTACGGGTACGGACATCGCTCCCGGCTCGCTGCGGCGCATCAAAATCCTGTCCCAACTGAACGACGCACAGCTGGATCGCCTGGCTGAATTTATGGAACTGCACAAGGTGCCGCAATGGTCGGTGGTCGTGAACCAGGGCGATCCCGGCGACGGCATGTTCCTCGTCCTTCAGGGGGAATTGCGCGCGCGGGTGAAGGTTGGCGACAAAGAGA
>JBEKSU010000171.1:0-8079 GCA_049516755.1 Verrucomicrobiota bacterium
TGCGATGACCGGACGTGCCAATGGGATTGCGATTGTTTTTATCCGGTGGCTACAGAAATCGGGATGCCCTTTCCGTGAGGAGAAGGGCATCCCATCCTTGGCGACCACTAAAGATGTCAGCAACCCACTCGAGGCGACATGAAATGCGCCGCCCTGATGTCAAAGGGTTTTGGAATGCCTTGCGTGAGCGGCTGGAGGGTGAAAGCGAGGTCGAGTTCCCGGCCGCCGCTTTTGGCCAGGGTGAAAGCTTCCCGGACGGCATTTTGCAGATCGGGCTCCGTGACGGCAACCTGCAGGCTCACGGTTTTGATGGTGGCCCCATTCCTGGCGGCGTACTTGGGTTCGTAGGATTTGTTTTTGGTGTTCATGGCATCAGGTTATTTATCTGCTGTTAATCGTTCAGTTGCATGTTCGGAGAAAATGCCTGGAACAGGTTCGTTTCGTCTATGGGGTGAACACCCCATGGCGTCCGCAAGGTAAAATAGTACTTTAAGCACAAATGAGTGCTGAACGAGATATTGGCGGCGAATCAAACAAACCGGCGCACGAGTTTTACAAAAGCTTGATTATCAGCCTGGTGGCCTTCATGGTCACTTTTGTCCTGTTAAGATGGATCTGGTTTTAAGACTTCCTGCACCCGCGACCACCAGCAGCAATCCGTTCACTCAGGAGAGCAAGTCATGAAGGCGTGCAGCATTCTGGTGTTTTTTTTGGCGGGCTCACTGGTTGCGCGGGCGGATGACGACACGGTCACGCTGCCGGAACTGGTTCAAGGGGCGCAACAATGGGCGCAGGAAAATCTCGACACGAACGTTCTCAACGCACTTCCCGAAGTGGACGACCCCGTGGTGCAGCAATTCTTGCGCGAACTGCAAAAGCGCTATCAAGGCGACTACGTGGTGGATCTGGCGGCGCTGCGGCAGACCGCCCAAGCCGTCCTGCCGTTGCTGGAAAGCCGCGAGGAAACCCGGCCCTACGCCTCGTGGCTCAAGGCGCAGATGGATTACCTGGATGTCGCGGACGAAATCCGGCTCACGATTCCACCGCCAAACGTTGAAACCAACCAGCCGCCCCCGCCGGTTCCCAATCCCCCGCCGCAAAAGGAACGCGAGATTTGGGTGAAAAAAGTTTCCGTCAGTCCCTGGCCCGTCTTGGCAAAGGAATATGTGCCGGAGTTGAAGCCGATTTTTACCGCGCAAAAGATTCCGCCGGAACTGGTCTGGGTGGCGGAAGTGGAATCGTCATTTGACCGGCGAGCGCTGAGTCCGGCGGGAGCCGCGGGGTTGTTTCAATTGATGCCGGACACGGCCAAACGGTTCGGCCTTTCCCTGTGGCCGCGCGATCAGCGTTATCAGCCGGAACCGAGCGCGACCGCTTCCGCCCAGTATCTAAAGTACCTTTACGACCGTTTCAAGGATTGGCGGCTCGCCCTGGCCGCTTACAACGCCGGTGAAGGCACGGTGCAAAAACTTTTGGACCGCTATAAAACAGGCAGTTACGACGCCATCGCCGAACATCTGCCTGCGGAAACACAAATGTATGTGCCTCGCGTCGAAGCCATCCTCCTGCGGCGTGAAGGCGCGAAACTCGAACAACTCTCCGCGCCGCAAGGTTGACGCCCGTTAAAAAGCCTTCACCTCTTTCTTTGTAGGAGACGAGGAGACGAGTCTCAAATCTCTTCCGTTTCTGAAGGGCAAGCTGGGGACTCCTTATGTCGTCTCCTGCGAGAGAAGACCTTTTTGAACGGGCTGTTAACTGCATCCGGCTGATGAAATGGGTGAGACTGCAAACAAATCAATGCGCCAGAAGAATACGCATCATAAACACCATTCCCATGGACAAGCTGACAACCGTTACTCCACCCAGAAAGTCAGACCTGGGCTCCAGTGAATGATTCATCGGGAATACCGCAGTCAAGAGATGGTGAAAGCTGCTCCGGCTGGCCCGGACGGAAACCAATTTCACCGCATCATGCTTTGACATATGCACGGGAATACTATGGAGCCTTGGTTCTGAGAAATCTATGGGGTGTTACCCCCATTCAAATCCAAATGGTCTGATTGGAATTGGAGCGTAAAAATCATGAGGCGGGACCCGGTTCAGCGATGGGAGCGTCTTCGCTTCCACAACGCGACCGGATGGTTCTGTGAATGGAGGGTTTGCGGAAAGAATCGGGGCCGTGATGAAGTGCGGGCTGCAACCGCCCGTTTGAGCGCATTTGCCACGCGCAGAAACATCCGGATGCAATGTCCGCGGGTGGCATGGGGCAAACACCCCATAGCGCCTGCAAGGATTGCCAGCGTATTATACGGCCAGTCATGAAAGATAAAACAATTTTGCAAGCAGGCGAGTCAACCGGCGCGCCACTACCGCTCTGTCGCATTCTCGTGGTGGAGGACGAACCGCACATCCGCCAGCTTAATATCGGAGTGTTGATTCGCTCCGGCTACGACGTGGACGCCGCCGAAGATGGCGCAGCCGCCTGGGAGGCGCTTAATGCCGACAGCTACGACCTTATGATCACCGACAACAAAATGCCCAGGCTGACCGGCATTGAGTTGCTCAAGAAGCTTTATGCCCACCGCATGGCCCTGCCGGTCATCATGGCCACCGGAGAATCGCCAGCGGAGGAATTCACCCGATGCCCCTGGCTCCAACCCGCCGCCATGCTGCTCAAGCCCTATACCATCGAGGAATTTCTGGGAACGGTGAAAAGGGTCCTGCGCGAAGTGGATAGCGGCGCCGACGGTTCCCAACTGTTCAAGTATCGTGATATGAAGGCCAGCAAAGTGCCGCCAGCGGGAGAGCCGGCCGGCGCACCCTGGCACGCCCGGCGAATTCCCCCCTACCGAATTCTCGTGGTGGATGACGACAGTGACACCCGCCAACTCAGCGTCGATGTGCTGGTTGGCTCCGGCTACGACGTGGATGCGGTTTTAGACGGTGCCGCCGGCTGGGAGGCGCTTCAGGACAGCAGCTACGACCTCGCCATCACCGACAACAAAATGCCCAGAATGACGGGCATTGAAATGATCGAGAAGCTGCGTTCCGCAAGCATGACCCTCCCGGTCATCATGGCCACCGGACAATTGCCCATAAATGAATTTGCCCGAAAGCCCTGGCTAAAACCCGCCGCCACGTTACAGCGGCCGTTTTCCAATGACGATCTGCTGGAGGTGGTAAACAAAATCCTGCGCCCGGACGGCAATAACAACGGTGGCAAAGAGGCGCTGCTTCCGAAGCATCTTTGAATGCCGCTAACTTGGTTAAATCGCCGACGCGCCGCCAAGGCAGCCGGTGATTGGGGTGAAAGTGGAATGAAGACAAATCATCAAATCGATAACGTGACGGACAACGAGGCGCATACGGAGCAGGCGCTTCGCGCCTCGGAACTGAGTTATCGCCGGCTGTTCGAAGCGGCGAAGGATGGCATCCTGATTCTGGACGTTGACACCGGGCGCATCAACGATGTGAATCCCTTCCTTTTCAACCTATTGGGTTTTTCCCGCAGTGAAATGGTCGGCAAAACTGTCGGGGAGCTTAGTCCGTTCCGGGACATCGAGTCCAATCAAGCCATGTTGGAGCGATTGCAACAGCACGGGTATGTCCGCTACGAAAATCTGCCGCTGGAAACGAGGGATGGCCGCCACATTGACGTGGAGTTTGTCAGCAACGTGTATCCCGCCGGGGACCGCGACGTGATCCAATGCAACATCCGCGACATCACGGAGCGCAAACACGCGGAAGATGAAGTCCGCCGTTTCAACGCGAAACTGGAGCAGCGGGTTGTTGAGCGCACGGCGCAACTGCAGGCCGCCAACCGGGAACTGGAAACGTTCAGTTATTCCGTCTCCCACGATTTGCGCGGGCCGTTGAATCATGTCATGAGCTGCGTGGAACTGGTTCAAAACGACGGCAGATCTTCGCTTTCAGAAAAAAATCTCGGCCGGCTGGCGATGATTTCCCAGTCGGCAAAACAGATGGGAGATTTGATTAATGACCTGCTGGCCTTCTCGCGCATCGGACAATCAGAGCTGAAAAAGACGGAGGTTGATCTCGATGAATTGGTCCGGGAGGCGTTGGGCGATTTTCAAGCGGAGACCAAAGGGCGGAACATCGTCTGGAACATCCACCCGCTGCCGACGGTGCAGGCCGACCGGGCCTTGCTGCGGATGGTGCTGGTCAATCTGATTTCCAATGCGGTGAAGTTCACCGGCACCCGCGCCGAGGCCAGGATTGAGATTGGAGTAATGGAGAAGTGGAGTAATGGAGCGGTGGCTTCAACCCAAAATTCCAATGCTCCAATATCCCAGCACTCCGAAGCCCCGGTTTTCTTCATCCGCGACAACGGCGCGGGTTTCGATCCGCGTTATGCCGGCAAACTGTTCGGAGTGTTTCAACGCCTGCACAGCCGCGACGAGTTCGAGGGCACGGGCATCGGGCTGGCCAACGTCCAGCGGATCATTCAACGGCATGGCGGCCGGGCCTGGGCGGAAGGCGTGTTGGACGGCGGCGCAACCTTTTACTTTTCGATCCCCAAAACAGTCGGAGTCTGAATGAACGCTGAAATTGGAAAACCCAGAATATCTGATGGTTGAAGACGACCCGCGGGACGCGGAACTGACGCTGGCAGCGCTGTCCGGACACTTGTGCCGGGACTGAATCCAAAAAATCGCATATGGGGTAAACACCCCATGGCGGCGGGAGGGTTCCCTCGGTTATTTTAATACCATGAAAGTCCGGAAAGCTGGACGGAGGTTGTGTGGTTCCACCGCGCCCATTTGCCGTATCTGCACCAAACGGAGGGCTGGAAGCACATGATACTCCTGCTCCTCTGTTCGTTGGTGGCCGCCTCCTTTGGCAGCGCCGCAGTCATACTCTGCGCTTGCGCCATTGCAGCCTCGGTGCAACTCGGTCCAGCCATTCGAATGGAGGAGGGGATGGGGGAAACACCCCATGGTGCCCGCAGTCATTACACCTTATTATTTTTACCGTTATGAAAAGAAATGAACTATTGCAGGCGGGAGAATTGGCGGGCGCATCAGTTCAATGCCAGGCGAATCTGCGTCACCGGATTCTCGTGGTTGATGAAGACAGCGACATTCGGCTGCTCTACACCAATGCGCTGTCCTATTACGGCTGCCAGGTGGATGTCGTCAAAGACGGCGCCGCCGGCTGGGAGGCGCTTCAGGCCAACAACTACAATCTTCTGATAACCGAGCATCGACTGCCCAGGCTGACCGGCGTGGAACTGGTCAGGAAGCTGCGGGCCGCCCACATGGCCATGCCAGTCGTCATGACTGCAGTACAATTGCCCATGCAGGAACTGGCCCGAGACCCATCGCTGCAACTGGCGGCCATGCTGCCAAAGCCTTTCTACATCAGCGAGTTGTTGGAAACGGTGACCGATGTCCTGGGCCAGGCTGGCTGCGACCGGCTTCCACTGGGGCCTTAACAATTGAACGAATTCTCGTGATGCAAACTCAGGCGAGACAGCGGCGGGATACCCGGCGATAGTCTCCAAAAACACAGTGACCAACCGAGGACGGGATGCTATGAAAACATATTCATCACGGATTTTGCCACCGGTTACGAAACATCCACCAGCAGGCGGCGCCGTGCCCATCGCGCAGGTGGCGCATGGTTTGAACAACACCCTCACGGTCATCACCGGATTTAGCGAGTTGTTGTTGAGCGTGTTGTCCGAGTGCGACCCGCACCGCCGATACGTGGAGGAAATCCAGAGAGCCGGCCAGCATGCGGCGGAGTTGACCCGGCAATTGCTGACCTGCGCCGGGACGCCGTCGCCGCCATCCGCCAAGGCACCCCGGGCGAGCAGGACGTTGCGTGAACTGGCCCACCAGCATCACGGTTGCGAAACGATTCTGCTGGTGGAAGATGACGAAGCGGTGCGCGACGCCCTCGGACATGAATTGATCCTCCTTGGTTACACGGTGCTGGAGGCCGCTGATGGGCCGGAGGCGCTCCGCGTGGCCTCGGCGCAGCCAGACCGGCTGATTGACCTGTTGCTGACCGACGTGGTGATGCCGGAGATGGACGGCTTCACGCTCGCTGCCCGGCTGCGGGAGAAGCAGCCTCGGCTCAAAGTCCTCTTCAGTTCCGGTTACGAGCGGGACGTGATGTTGCGGCAGTCTTCGCGCCCCAGCAGCGATGGTTTCCTGCCCAAGCCGTACAATGCCGCAGCCTTGATGCGCACCATTGGCGAAGTGCTGGGCGAAGGGCCTCCAGCCGGTCCCATGACCACTGAATGCGCAAGCCACCCGGTGCTGTCACCGCCGGACTGACCCGCTACGTCATCATCGAGAGCAGCGCCCGGTTGATATCTTTAGGAATGACTAATGACGACCCGTACTCCGCAGTAGCTCGCTACGGAGGGTGGAAACCTTAATGACGAGGCCGTGTTTTCGTTCTCGTCCTCGTAATCGTTATCGAAACATCGAACATTCAACATTCAACACCGAACCTCCAAGTTTTTCTGCGTCGGTTGCTTGGACGTTGAATGTTTTTGGTTGCCTTCAACCAATACCAATGTTGGCTGCCCAAAGCCGGCCTGCTGTACCGGGGCTGAATCCACCACAATCCCACATGGGGTAAACACCCCATGGCGCCTGCCATGTTTCCGGCTTATTATGATAGTCTAACTCCCCAAAGGAGTTTTGGTTTTGTAAGTCGAAACTCATGGTGGAGCGGGGATTATGAAGGGCGATCATCAAAACGAGAATGCAACCGGCAACGAGGCGCTCCGCGCCTCCGAACTCAGTTATCGGCGGCTGTTTGAAGCAGCCAAGGACGGCATCCTGATTCTGGAAGCCGACACGGGGCGCATCAGCGATGTGAACCCTTTCCTGACTGAACTGCTGGACTTTTCCCGCGGCGAACTGGTCGGCACACCCATCTGGGAACTCGGCCCGTTCAAGGACCTGGTGGCCAACAAGGTCAGGTTCGAGCAACTGCAACAGCAAGGGTATGTCCGCTACGAAAACCTGCCGCTGGAGGCGAGGGACGGCCGCAAGATTCCCGTGGAGTTTGTCAGCAACGTATATTTAGCCGGTGACCACAACGTGATCCAATGCAACATCCGCGACATCTCGGAGCGCAAACGGGCGGAGGAACAATTCCGCGCGCTCAACGCGGAACTGAAACAAGGCGTCCTCAAACACCAGCAGCTGGAGGGGCAGTTTATCGGAGCGCAAAAAATGGAAGTGGTCGGCCAGCTCGCCGGCGGCGTGGTCCATGACTTTAACAACATCCTCACGGTCATCATGGGTAACAACGATTTGATGACGTCAGAGCTTGGCCCGGCCAGTCCGCTGCGGGAATACACCGAGGAGATACAGCACGCGACGGAGCGTGCCGCCGCGTTGACGCAGCAACTGCTCATCTTCAGCCGCAAACACACGGTGCAACCCGTCGTGCTCGACCTCAATGACACGGTCAAAGACCTGGACAAAATGTTGCGGCGGCTCATTGGTGAGCACATCGCAATGAAGGTTGTTCCCGGAAAACAAACCGGACGCGTCAAGGCCGACTCCGGCTACATCTGGCAGTTGCTGATGAATCTGGTCATCAATGCCCGCGATGCCATGCCCAACGGCGGCAAGCTCAGCATTGCCACCAACAATGTCACGCTCGATGAAAACTACGCGCGCGCACACACGGGCGTGATTCCTGGCGATTACGTGATGCTCAGCGTCAGTGACACAGGCACCGGCTTGACCGAGGAAGTCAAAGCGCACCTGTTTCAGGCGTTTTTCACGACGAAGCCCGAGGGCAAGGGCACCGGTTTGGGCCTGGCGACCTGCCAGACCATTGTCCAACAATCCGGCGGCCACATCGGGATTTACAGTGAGATTGGCCGAGGCACGACCTTCAAGGTTTATTTACCGCGAGTCGAGCAGCCGCTGGCTGTCGCTGCCAGACCTCAGACCGGGCCGTTGCCACGCGGGACGGAAACCTTGCTGGTTGTGGAAGATGAGCCATCCGTGAGGCATCTGGCCCGCAGTATCTTGGAATCCCAGGGTTATGAAGTGCTGTCGGCCGCGAACGGCCAGGACGCGT
>JBEKSU010000172.1:0-8047 GCA_049516755.1 Verrucomicrobiota bacterium
AAGTTTTCCCGGTGCGGCTGCGGCCAGGGTTTTTTCGGCGTAAACCGGTTTCGCGCTCTTATGGTCGGGTAAAATCCAGATTTGCAGCAGATGCACCGGCTCGGTCGGCGACGGATTGAATTCGCTGTGCGCCACGCCGGTGCCGGCGGCCATGTATTGGACCTCGCCGGGGCGGATGATGCGGCCGTTGCCCATTGAATCCTTGTGTTCCAGCGCGCCGCTCAGCACACAGGTGATGATTTCCATGTCGCGGTGCGGGTGCGTGCCAAAGCCGCCGCCGCCCGCGATGGTATCGTCGTTGATCACCCGCAACGCGCGGAAACCCATGTGTCGATCATCGTGGTAATCGGCAAATGAAAATGTGTGCCACGTGTCGAGCCAGCCGTAACTGGCGTGCCCGCGTTCCCCGGCTTTCCGAATGGTGATCATTTTGCTCAAACCTGCTGCACGAGTTCTTTTGCCGCATACCGCACCTTCGGCAGTCTCGCGTACTTGTCGGTGGCGGCGCGATAACCCAGCGCGCAGGCCACCACGGTCGCGTAACCGCTGCCGGTCAATCCCAGCACCCGGTCATAATCGGCCGGGCTGAGGCCTTCCATCGGGCAGGCATCCACCCCCAGCACCGCGGCGCAGGTCATCAAATTGCCCAGCGCGATGTAAGCTTGGCGCGCCGCCCATTCGTGGGCGGTCTTGCCGCGCGGTCCGTTGACGATGTCGCCGAGCATCATGTCGCGGTAAAAATTCAGCGATTCGGCGGGGATTTTGCGAACATCGCTGGTGTGCTTGATAAGTTTGTTCACATCGGCGTCCGTCACTTTGGTGCGGGCGGTGAACACTACGAAGTGCGAGGCGTCCACGACCTGTTTCTGGTTCCACGAATGCGGCAGCAATTCGGCGCGCTTGGCGGGGTCGCTGATCACTAAAAATTTATACGGCTGCAATCCGTACGAGGTCGGCGTGAGCACGAGTGCGCGCTCCAGGGTTTGCCAGATTTCGGCGGGGATTTTTTTGGCGGCGTCAAAGACTTTGGTGGCATAGCGCCATTGCAATGCCTCCAGCAATTGCCCGGTGTTTCCATTATTCATACTCTAAATTAGATCCTTTCTCCGGTCAGAATGGCACAACTTTTTGGGAAATCAAATGGCGGGATGAATGATTACAGCGGTTTTGACTTTTGGCCGGGGTCGGGCCAGTTTGTTGGCCGGCATGAATCCGTCAACCATTCGCATCCGCCGCGCGACCACGGACGATTTTCAAAGCCTGAGATTGCTTTGGAATTCCATGCGCCTGCCGGCGGGTGATTTGGAAAAGCGGCTGACTGAATTTCAGGTGGTGGAGGCGGCTGACGGACAAATCGTCGGTGCGATCGGCGTTCAGATCATCGGCCGGCACGCCCTGCTCCACAGCGAAGGATACACGGATTTTGCCGTGGCCGACGCCGCGCGGCAATTGTTCTGGGAACGCATCCAGACCATCACCGCCCATCACGGCGTCTTCCGGTTGTGGACGCAGGAAAATTCGCCGTTCTGGGTTCGCTGGGGCTTTCAACCCGCCGCGGCCGGGCAACTGGAGCGCCTGCCCGCGGATTGGAAACGGTCCGGGGAGAAATGGCTCACCATCCAGCTCAAAGACGAGGAAGCCATTGCCGCGCTGGAAAAAGAGCTTGAAACGTTCCGGGAATCGGAAAAAAAACGCACCGCGGAAACCCTGGATCAGGCCCGCACGATGACGACCACCATCACCATTATTGCATTCATCCTGGGAACCGTCCTCATCGGCATTGCGATATTTTTGTTCGTGCGCCGGGGTTTATCCCTGCCGCTGCGTTGATGGCAGGTTGAATTCATCCGCATGGTAGGAACTGCGCACCAACGGGCCGCTGGCGACGTGAACGAAACCCAGCTCCCCTGCCCGGCTGCCGTATTCTGCGAATTTTTCCGGTGAAACAAATTCCACCACCGGCAGATGCTTCAGCGTGGGCTGAAGGTACTGCCCGAGCGTGAGAATGTCGCAACCCGCCCGGCGCAAATCTGCCAGCGCCGTCATGACTTCCGCTTCCGCCTCGCCCAGACCGAGCATCATCCCGGACTTGGTGTAAATCGTGCCGCCGCGCCTGTCCTTCACCCTCCGCAACACGCTCAATGAACGGTCGTATGTCGCGCGGTGACGCACGGACGGTGTCAGCCGCCGCACGGTTTCGAGATTATGATTGAAAATGTGCGGGTTGGCCGCCAGCACGGATTCAATCGCGGCATCGCTCTCATTAAAATCCGGCACCAGCACTTCTATCACGATGCCCGGGTTCAATTGGCGCACGGCCTCAACCGTCTTTCGGAAATGGTCCGCGCCGCCATCCGCCAGATCGTCACGGGCGACGGCGGTGATGACGATGTGCCGCAGCCGCATCCGGCGCGTCGCCTCGGCCACGCGCATGGGCTCGTCCGCTTCGAGCGGCAGCGGTTTGGCCGTGGACACCGCGCAAAAGCCGCAGGCGCGCGTGCAGCGGTCGCCGCCGATCATGAACGTGGCCGTGCCCTTCTCCCAGCATTCCCAATGGTTCGGGCATTTGGCACTTTCGCAAACCGTGTGCAGCTTGAGCTCGTCCAGCAGGCTGCGCGTGCGCGCAAAACTGTCCGACGTGGGCAGCGTGATGCGCAGCCAGTCCGGCAGACGCGGTCGCGGTTTCAATTCAGTCGTCGTCATTGCAAATTATTTTAACCACCAATGGACACTAATAAACACGAATCAAAACTGCAAAAACAAATCGTGTTGGATCTGATTACATTCGTGTCAATTCGTGTTCATTCGTGTTCATTCGTGGTTCAGTTTCTCCCAAAACTTCGCCAGTTCCTCCGGCCCGAAATCGGCCAGCACCTTCCCCTCCACCTCAATCACCGGCGCCAGCTCCTGGCCGGACAACCGAACCATTTCCTCAAACGCCGCGCCATCCGCAATGACATCCAGCTTTTCATATTCGACATCATGGTCGTCGAGCCAGTGCATCGCCTTGTGACACCACGGGCAATAGGGCTTGATGAAGAGACGGATTTTCATCTAAAGCTCATATGCATCTACATTTTCTTCTCCATCGCTTGGAATAGAGACTGCGTTAAATACGTTGCCGCACAGCTTGCACCTAATCTCATCTGGTACTTTTACCAAGTTCCCCTCCCGCTGCAATGCAGCAGATAAAAGCTCGGCGAGTTGCTTGCCTTGATAATGAATTTTCCCAAGATCGAGTCGGTAAAAGGCCCCTGTGCGCATTCCAACGTAGGTCGAGAAATCGCCACCAGGACCGCCCGACTCAAACATTTTAAATTCTGTTGGCAAGCGACACTTTGGACAATTCGCATGGCAGAGCAATATTGGAAGGCGGGTTGACCTCATCAAATCTACCCGCCAATCTGCTTCTTGTAATCCTCCGGCGAAAGGAGCGCGTTCAATTCGGCGGGACTGCCCAATTTGATTTTGTAAAACCAGCCGCCGGCGTGAGGGTCGCTGTTCACCAGCGCCGGGTCGTCCACCACAGATTTGTTCACCTCCAGAATTTCACCGCTCACGGGCGAATAAATGTCGCTGGCGGTCTTCACCGATTCCACGACGGCGCAGGCTTCACCGGCCTTGACCTTCCGGCCCGGGTCCGGCAGTTCCACGAAGACAATGTCGGTCAGCTCATGCTGCGCGTGGTCGGTGATGCCGACCGTCGCCGTGTCGCCGCTGACGCGCACCCACTCGTGAGATTTCGTGTATTTCAAATCCGAAGGAATGTTGCTCATAAAAATATGGCCGTGAGAATACGCGGATTTACAAAATTGAAAATACTTTTCAGCAGCAACTGGAACCGGATTACAAATTACGAATAACTAAATCCGAATGACGAAAGAATGACGAATCTCAAAACCCAAATATTTTTGCTTCGGCATTGGGAAATTCTTTCGTCATTATGGTTTCGTCACTAGTCATTTCCGGTCACAGATGGCGCAGCAACAATCCCGGAGCGCAACCGAGGAGAATCACCAGCACCGCCAGCAGAACCAGCGCAAACATTGTGACCGGTGGAACCTTGATCGTGGGCGCGTTTTCAGCGGCGTCCAGCACGTAAGCCTGTTTCAACACCTGCAGGTAGTAGTAAAACGACACGGCACTCATCACGATGGCCAGGATCACCAGCCAGAGCAGGCCGAGATGTCCGGCGTCCGCGCCCACCACCGCGCTGAACAGGAAAAATTTTCCGATGAAACCCGCCAGCGGCGGAATGCCGGCCAGCGAAAGCAGGAACACCAGCAGGCACAACGACAGCGCCGGCGCGCGCCGGCTGAGCCCGGCAAAATTGGCCAGCGCGCCGCCGCCCGTGGCCGCTTCCACCACCGTCACCACGCCGAATGCGCCGAGCACCGTCAGCGCATAGGTGATGACATAAAACAGCAGCGCGCTGTGGCTGGACGGCGTATTGGCCAGCACGCCGAGCAGCATATAGCCCGCATGGGCGATGGCCGAATACGCCAGCAGCCGTTTCACGCTCGACTGCACGATGGCCGTGAGATTGCCCAGCACCATCGAAAGCGCCGCCATTACGGCAATCACCGGCGTCCAGCCGGACACATAACCGTGCCAGACCGCGCTGCCTTCCGCGCCGGCAAAACCCATCGTCAGGATTTTGGCCAGGATGTAAAAGCTGGCGACCTTGGAACCGGAGGCAATGAACGCCGCGCTTGGCGTGGGCGCTCCCTCATAGGCGTCCGGCGCCCACAAATGGAACGGCACCGCTGCCACCTTGAAGCCAAATCCAATCACCGTCGTCACGATGGCTACCAGCAACAATGGATCAAGTCCCCTGCCCTTCAACGCCACGGCAATTTCCGGCAAATGGGTCGAACCGGAAAGCCCGTAAAGCAGGCTGAAGCCGAACAACAAAAACGCCGCGGACATGCCGCCGAACAGGAAATATTTCAGCGCCGCCTCGCTGGACCGGGAGTTGCGCTTGTTAAACGCCGTGAGGATATAAAGCGACAGGCTGGCCAGTTCCAGCGAGATGAAAATCATCAGCAGGTCCTCCGCGCTGACGAGGAACATCAGGCCGATGGTCCCCAGCAAAACGAGCGACAGATATTCGCCGACGTGTTCGGTGAAGGTGCCGGCAGCAGAAATCAACACGGTAAAAATGGCCAGCACCAGCAGCGTGACCTTCAGAAAATTCGTCAATGGGTCCACCACCAGCAGGCCGTGCAGCGGATCGACGGACCCATAATGGAGAAACGTAAATATCGCCGCCATCAGGCAGCCCAGGATGGCCACCATCGCCCCGGTCATGAACCGCCGCGCGACCGATTCCCCGCGCACGACGATCAAATCCACCGACAGGACCATCAAGGCCGTGATGGCCAGGGCGGTCTCCGGCGCGGCTGCCCGGATGACTTCGAAGTAGTTCACAGCGGCCCTCCCTTCAACAACCGCTCAAACAACGGCGAGTTCAGGCACGGCTGGAGCCAGTTCAACAAGAGGCCCGGGAAAAGTCCGATGATCAGTGAAGCCGCAATGAGCATCGCCGCCCCGATGCGTTCGGGTGTCGTAATGGGTTCCAGCGGATGGTCGTGACCGGATTTGGCCGCCGCCGGTGCGTCCGAATAAAACGCCTTTTGCACCGCCCGCAGGATGTAGGCCACCCCGATGATGATTCCCAATCCCGACAAAATGGTTGCCACCGGAAACACCGTCCACGCTCCCCAGAGCACCCGCATTTCGGCCCAGAACCCACTAAAGCCTGGCATTCCCATTGAAGCCATGCCCGCCAGCACAAATGTCACTCCGGCGAACGGCAGCAGTTTGCCAAGCTGCATCGTTTGCAGGTCGTTGAAATCGCGCGTGTGCGTCCGGTCATAGACCATCCGGCCCACGACGGCGAACAGCAGCCCGGCGATGATGCCGTGCGAGAACATTTGCAGCACCGCTCCGCTGAGGCCGATGGTGTTGAGCGTCGCCAGGCCCAGCAGTACAAAGCCCATGTGACTCACGCTGGAATAGCCGATGACAAACTTGAAATCCTTCTGCACCAGCGCCACGCCCGCGCCATAAACGATGCCGATGACCGCCAGCGCGGCGATCTCGTTCTGCCACATCCGCGCGCCGTCGGGAAACAGCACCATCGCCACGCGCAGACAGCCGTAGGCGCCAAGTTTCATCACGACGCCCGCCAGCAACATCGAGCCGGCGGTGGGGGCGGCCACATGACCGGTGGGCGCCCACGTGTGAAACGGCCACAGGCCCGCCAGGATCCCAAATCCGACGAACACCAGCGGAAACACCCAGTGCTGGAAGCCCAATGGGAACGACACTTTCGACAATTCCATCAAATCGAGCGACGCGTGGCCGGTCTGCGCCCGGGCCACCACCCAGGTGGCAATCAAGCCGATGAGCACGAGATGACTGCCGACGAACGAATAGAGCGCCAGTTTCATCGCGCCATATTCCTTGCGCGTGCTGCCCCAGCGGGCGATGAGGAAATATTTCGGAATGATGGTCAGCTCGTAGAACACAAACAGCAACAGCACATCGAAGCTGAGGAATACGCCGTACACGCCGCCGATCAACGCGAGGTAGAAGGCGAAAAATTCCTTGGTTCGCTTTTCGACGTTCCACGAAAACAAAATACCGGCAACGGCCGCCAGCCCGGTCAGCACCACCAGCACCAGGCTGATGCCGTCGGCGGCCAGGAAATAATTCGCTCCGAGCGATGGAATCCACGGGACTTTGACAATCGTCATAACTTCGCCCGGGTCCGGCTGCTGCGCCGCCCCGACAAACGCCACCACGCAACCGGCGATGGCGGTCAGCAAGGCGACGATGCGCGCCGCCCGCGCCGCTTCGCGGGGCAGGAGCATCAGCACCAGCACCCCGATGAACGAAATGTATATGGTCCAGGCCAGCATTTTTGATTTACGATTTACGATTTACGATTTCGCATTCGTGTTAATCCGTGTTCATTCGTGGTTAAAAATTCAGTTGTTGCACCATCTTCACGACGGTCGAATCCATCACGCCCAGCACGAGTTGCGGCCAGAGGCCCAGCACGAACATCAGCGCCACGGGAACGGCCACCAACACGCGCTCGCCCGGCGTGAGGTCCGGGAACTTCAGCCAGCGTTCATTCAACGGCCCGCAAAACACCCGCTGGATGATGGTCAACAGGAAGATCGCCGTCACCAGCAGGCCGAGCGTGGCCAACGCCGCCGCCCAGGGCGCGAGCGGGAACACGCCCTTGAAAATCAGGAATTCGCCCACAAACCCGTTCAATCCCGGCAATCCAAGCGACGAAAACAGCGCGATGCCCATCAAGCCGGTGAACACGGGCACGATCTTGCGGATGCCGCCGAAATCGTCCAGCCCGCGCAGGCCGCCGCTGCGTTTCTCGATGAGCCACACGAAGAGGAACAGCGTGGATGCCGTAAGCCCGTGGTTGAACATCTGCAGCAACACGCCGTTGAGCGCCGCGGCCTTTTGCAACTCCGGCTGGTTCACGCCCGTCGCCGCGCCCATCACCGCAAACAGCGCGAGCAGGCAGTAGCCGAGGTGGTTGATGGATGAATAGGCCAGAATGCGTTTGAGGTCGCGCTGGGCAAATGCCGCGCAGGCCGAGAGCACGATGGTCAGCACCGCCAGCCACAGCAACGGCGTCAGCACCTGCTTTATCTGTTCGGGGAAAATCGGCAGCAGGATGCGCAGGAACCCATACACGCCCATTTTCGACATGACACCTGTGAGCAGCATCGTCACCGGACCGGGCGCTTCGGCATACGCCGATGGCAGCCACGTGTGGAACGGCACAAGGGGAACCTTGACCGCGAATCCGAGAAACGCGCCGAAGAAGACCAGCAGGCTGATTTGTGATTTCCAGCCGATGACCTCGCCGAGTTTGGCCGTGATTTCACCGCGTTTGGCCATGTCGGCCAGTTCGATGAAATCAAAACTGCCCGTCGCCAGCCGGATGGCCAGGAAACTCAGCAGCAACGTCACACTGCCGACCATGGTGTAAATGAAAAACTGCGTCGCC
>JBEKSU010000173.1:0-7991 GCA_049516755.1 Verrucomicrobiota bacterium
TTTTGAGTCCCCGGATGCTGCCATGACCCTCCGGCGGTGATCGGGACGCGCCACAGGCCAGCCACGCGCCACGGCAGGCCAAAATCTTTGCACAAGGTTTGCACAGATTCCGGGGCGAGTTTGATTTGCACAAAGTTTGCACAGTCACCTTTCTTGCACACGTTTTGCACACGTTTTTCTTCCCGCTGCTTCCCATAAATGCACAGATAATGCTTGCAAACATTGATTGTCTGTGTATATTGAAAGGCAATGAATACTCAACTAGAGGCAATCATGGGAAGTGGCGAGAACGCCCTAAAAGTTGGTTCGAATCCATGTCGGACAGCCATATAATCACATCACTCCTCAAGTTCTGCTTTGCAAGCACTGCAAGTTTCGTCATCGGACGACAAATCGTTTCCTTCGACAGCTCCGCCGCAACGTTTCAACCAAACCATGAGTATGCTGATGTCCGCAGGCGACACTCCGGAAATTCGAGCCGCCTGGCCGATGGTGGTTGGACGAATTTTCGAAAGTTTCTGGCGGGCCTCAAGGCGGAGGCTTGGCACCGTCGAAAATTCAAAAGTGTCCGGGATTTGCTTGTCCTCCAGGTTCTTAAACTTCTCAACTTCAATCTCTTGCCGTTCGATGTACCCGGCATATTTGATCGCAATCTCAACTTGCTGAACTACTTCCTCGGACAGGGCGTCGTTGCGATTCGGCAAATTTTTGTAACCAACTTCGGGTCTGGAGAGAATTTTTGCCAAAGAATTACTTACACAATATGTTGAATATAAGCGCTTTAACTCTTCATATATGGCTTTCTGCTTTGAGTAAAATTTTGAAAACTTTCGTTCGGGTAAAAGGCCGATCTCATGCCCGATGTCTGACAATCGCATGTCAGCGTTGTCCTGCCGGAGCAAGAGCCGATATTCAGCGCGTGATGTGAACATACGGTAAGGTTCGGTCGTGCCTTTGGTAACCAAGTCATCAATCAGAACCCCAATGTACGCCTGATCGCGCCGAAGGACGATTGGAACGCGAGAATTGACGCGGCGAGCCGCATTAATGCCAGCAATGATGCCTTGGCCGCCAGCCTCCTCGTATCCAGAGGTTCCGTTGATTTGTCCGGCTAAATACAAGTTCCTGCAAACCTTCGTTTCCAAGGACGACAGTAGCTGAGTTGGGAAAGCGAAGTCGTATTCCACGGCATAGGCTGGACGTAAAATTTCAGCGTTTTCGCACCCGATAATTGTCCGGACCAACTCCACTTGGATTTCAAATGGCAGACTCGTTGAGAAGCCGTTGACGTAGAATTCGTTGGTTTCAATCCCCTCCGGTTCAAGAAAGATTTGATGCCGCTCCTTTTCTGGAAACTTCACAATTTTGTCTTCAATCGACGGACAGTATCTTGGTCCTATTCCTTCAATAGTGCCTGAGTACAAAGGAGATTTATGTATATTTGAGCGGATTATTTCAGCGGTTTTGGGGGTAGTAAATGTTATAAAGCAATTCAATTGACCATTGATTTTGGCCAAAATCGATCCCGGCGGGTATTTCCCAGCGGAACGGTCAATGCCAAACAATCTTTTGCCCGATTGTTCCACGTGGAACAGATCGTCTTTCCAAAACGTGAAATAAGGGACCGGCTCATCTCCCGACTGAGATTCTGTTTTGGAAAAGTCTATTGATCGCCTTAAAAGCCGCGGCGGAGTCCCGGTCTTTAGCCGGCCTAGTTCAACACCGATTTCCTTAAGCGATGCTGACAGGCCTAATGCGGCTGAATCGCCAGCTCGTCCGCCAAGTTGTTGGTTGGATCCTACATGCATCAAACCGCGCAGAAATGTTCCCGTCGTTATTACAATGGCCTTTCCGAGGTACTGAACTTCAAGGGTGGTTTCGACTCCAAAAGCCATTCCGTCCTTGTGAAGAATTTTTGTCGTTTGTCCCTGTTTTAGGTCCAAATTGGGTTCCGATTCACAGACCCATTTAAGCCGGAATTGGTAAGACTTTTTGTCGCACTGAGCTCGTGGCGCCCAAACCGCCGGACCCTTTTTAGTGTTCAGCATCCTGAATTGCAACCCTGTCATGTCTGTAGCCTTGCCCATCTCCCCACCTAGGGCATCAATTTCGCGCGCCAAATGCCCTTTGGCGAGTCCTCCGATGGCTGGGTTGCAAGACATCTGTCCGATGGAATCTGCATTCATGGTTAGCAGCAGGGTTTGACAGCCCATTCTGGCAGCAGCTAATGCGGCTTCAACCCCGGCGTGACCAGCTCCGACAACAATGACGTCGTATTTTTTTGGATAAACAAACATTAGAAATTAATTTATGGCGTATTTACGATTTAATATGTTTTCATCAAACAGCTTACAAATTATTCTTTTCTGGTTTTTTGATAGATGTTCGCATGTTTTAAAGATATGCTCAACGCCATCTTCTGCGCCAATCTCCTTGGAGATTTCTTCAACACTAAACCCGACTCCGGGGTTCTTGGAGAGAAAGTCCAACACCTTGTGCTGTGTTTCAATCACCTTGCCGGCGGCCTTCTTGCCAGCCTCAACACCAGGTTGGTCGTAAGCGTTGACGTTAATTAGCAAGGCGTAAAGCCCAACCGTCCGTTCAAACAGTGCGATCAGCACTCCAACTACAAAGGGAGAAACTTCATTCACTGTGACCGTAACCGATTCCCTGTTCTTTTCAGCGAGAGCTTGACGGGTCCCCAAGTAAAATCCGTGAAGATAATCCCCGCATGTCACTTTGGATTCAACCTCTAGATCCTGGTTTTGTCCTGCTTTCAAGACCTCAATAAAGGCAACAAAGAAATTGTTCAGTCCATCTCTAAGTTGTTGAACATATGAGTGCTGATCTGTTGAGCCTTTATTTCCAATAACAACAATTCCTTGATTGACCTCTGCTCCATTCAGGTCTCGCTCTTTTCCGAGTGACTCCATCACGAGTTGTTGAAGATATTTTGAAAACAGCGCCAAGCGGTCTTTGTAGGGCAAAACCACCATGCTCTTGGTTCCTTTACCGTTACCTGACTCATATAATGCCAGCGCAAGTTGGGCTGCCGGGTTTGCTTTAACGTTATTCAGTCTCGTTGACTTGTCACACTCGCAGGCTCCTGATATCAAATTAGTTATATCAATTCCTTGTAGAGCGGCTGGTAATAGTCCTACCGCTGATAACTCGCTGGTTCGACCGCCGATCCAATCCCACATTGGAAATCGCATTATCCATTTGTTCTTCATTGCGTGCTTATCAAGTTCGCTGCCGTGCGTGGTGATGGCAACTGCGTGTTGTCCAAAATTAAGGCCTGCGTGCTTGAACGCACTTTCCGCCACCAGCATTCCGTTGCGGGTTTCCTTGGTGCCGCCGGATTTGGAAATAACAATGCAAAGGGTTTTATCCAGACCGGATCCAATGGTAGCAAGAACCTTGTCCATGCCATCTGGATCGGTGTTATCAAAGAAAAAGGGTTTGATCTTGTCATTCCGGGGATCCCCCAAGGCGTGGGCGACGAATTGCGGGCCCAGTGCCGACCCGCCAATGCCAATCAAAAGGTAATTTTTAAATTGCCCGCCCGCACCGCGAATCTTCCCCGTGTGGATTTTGGTCGCGAATTTCTTGATTCGGGCGACAGTATATTCAATTTCTTTGCGAATTTCCGGCGATGGCGCAAGCTCTGGATTTCGCAGCCAATAATGTCCCACCATCCGATTTTCATCCGGATTGGCGATGGCGCCGGATTCGAGTGCGGTCATGTTGGCGAACGCTTTTTGCATTTCCGGCTCCATCGCCGCGAAGAATGTGTCGTCCACATTCATCCGGCTCAAATCCACGGCCAGTCCAAGTTTTGGAAACTCAGTGTAATACTTTTGAAATCGCGTCCACCATTCCAGCTTTGAGTAATTCATAAAATTGGAAACTATGTCGAATAAACTCGACGGTAACGTCTGGCAAGAAAATAGCGTGTGTGGCCGAATCCGCAATGGGCGGTGTCTTAAAAAATCAGGAACCAGGATAATGTCCGGGAGTTCAGGCATCCAAACTGAAGTCCGTCCGTTTCGAATCTTGCTTATTTCACCGGCAAAGTGATGCGAATGGTCGTCCCGGAGCCAATTTGTGATTTGATCCGGATACTGCCGTGATGTGTTTCAATAATGCGGCCAACGATGGCCAAACCCAATCCGGTCCCCTCGGCCTTTGTCGTGCTCAAAACCGCCGTGAAGGCGCGGTTTTGTAATTCCTTGCTCATGCCGCTGCCCGTGTCCTTGAATGCCAGCATTACGTGAGTTGCTCTTGGATTATTCCGCGGCAATCGCATGGCTTTGGACTCAACCGTGAGGGTCCCGCCGCCCGGCATCGCCCCGGCGGCGTTAAGTATCAAATTCAAAAACGCCTGTTCCAGTTGAGGTGCGTCACCCATCACGACCGGCAAATCCGGCTGCAATTGCCGGACCAGCCGGATGTTTTGATTCGCCAGCTTGTGCCGCACCAGTAACCCCAGTTCATCCACCAACGTATTCAAATTCACCGGTGCAAGCTTGGGCTCGGTTGTGCGCGCAAACGTGAGAATCTGGTCGACGATCTTGTTCAGGTGCTCGATTTTAGCGTCAATGATCCGGGCGTCCTTCGCACGCGGATCGCCCTCCGGAAACTTCAAATCCAATGAATGGTACAACAGCTTCATTACCGTCAGCGGATTGCGAATTTCGTGTGCCACCTCGGCGGCCAGAAGGCCGAGGGCAGAGAGTTTTTCGTTCTGCCGCAACTGTTCCTCGACATCCACAACGCGTTCATAAAGCCGTGCTTTTTCAATCGCAATCGCTGACAACTCGGCCAGTGCGCTCAAAATGCTGATTTCCTCGTTGGAAAAACTATACGGACGATCTGTGTAAATGCTCAACGTCCCGATTGCCTGGCCGGCGAAGAGCAGCGGCACGCTCAACAGCGAAATCAACCCCTCACCCCGCGCGATTTCGACATGCTGATAGCGGCTCGACTCCTGAACGTTGGCAACCTGCATCGGCTTTTTTCGGCGCACCACGACACCGAGCAAGCTGTCATCGACGGCCAATCTCGGTTTGTTGACGTAGGATTCGCCCGCACCGTAGCTGGCGCGCAAATCGAGCCATCCCCGGCTTTCGTCCAGCATCATCAGCGAACTCATCCGGGCACGCATCAATACGCTCGCTTCGCGGGTGATGGCCTGCAACGCTTCGTCGAGATTCAGCGTGGAGTTGATTGTCCGGCTCACGCTGGCAAGGGATTCGAACAAATGCGCCTTCAGACGCAACTGCTCATAGAGCCAGGTGTTTTGAATCACCTTGGCTGCTTGACCTGCCAGTTCCTGGAGCAATTCCTGGTCTTCCGCGGTGAAGGCGTCCGCGCGGTCCGAATCCATGTTGAGCACCCCGCGCGTTTCACCGTTCACTTCCAACGGCACAGCCAGTTCCGACCGCACTCTGCGGCGTGCCATCACATAGCGCGGGTCCTGCGTCACGTCGCCGACGCGCGCGGGTTTGCCGGTGCGCGCCACCCAGCCGGTGATGCCTTCCCCGACGCGCAATTTGAGCCGCGTTGCCGCCGATGGCAGGTTTTGTGAAGCGTGGATTTCCAGAAAACCGGACGTGGGATTGATCAAGACCGCCGAGCCGCTCGATGCTCGCATCAACCGCACGGCTTCGCTTACGATCAATTTCAGCGCTTCCTGGGGTTCAAGTGTCGAATGAATGACCTTGCTCACCTGATAGAGCAACTGTAGTCGCTCGAACTGCGACATCTGTCTGGCCGGCTGATCACTCATAATCGAAATTCAAATTCATCGCACCCGCGCCGTCAGCCACAGGCCTGCCGTCCCAAAAATCATATTGGGCAGCCAGGCCGCGAGCCAGGCGGGCAGATGGCCGGCTGAGCCCAGCGCGAGACTCACCTGTTGGATAATAAAATATGCGAAACAAATGAAAATACTGCCGGCGACACCGACAAACAGATTCCGGCGCCCCGAAGCCGCGCCAAACGGAATGGCGATGAGCACCACAACCAGACACGTCCAAGGCGCGGCCAATCGACCGTGGAATTTGGTGAGCAGCCAACTGGCCTCCGCCCGCGGCAAACCCGGATTGAGCCGCAAATGATGATAAATTACCTTGAGTGGAATATCCGCCCGGCGGGAATTACGGAGGTTTTGGTAGCTGCTGATTTTGATCTCGTCTCCTATTTCTGATGGTTTTTCGGTAAATTCCGGCATTGCCAGCACGTTGGTTTGAAATGACGGCAACAACGGCGCGCTTGCGTCCGCCTGTGAGTATTCCGACGCGTTAAAAAAAGTCCAAACACCGGCGACGCGAATTGCGCGGTCAGCATACAAGCGGTGGCTCGAACCGTCTGGCAGCGTCCAATTCACCTGCGGTTTCAACATTTCTGCGGTTTTTATGCGATATTCAGCAATAAACCAAGTGCGATGATCGCGCGCATTGGTGAAGCCGAAGTTGCGGAATTCGGCCTGTTTTCCGGCATCGTCCGACTTTTGCACATAGCGGTTCTTGATGCGGTCCGCCCAATCCGCACCGCGGGGCACACACCACTCGTTCAGCACGAATAAGATTACACTGGCCACCAAACCCACCCCAAAATAGGGCACGCACACGCGCCACATACTCACCCCGGCCGCTCGCATGGCGGTGATTTCGTTGTGCCGTGCATGATTGGTCAGGGCGTAGAGCAGGGCCAGCAACAACACCACCGGCAGGATCGTCACCAAAAATTCCGGCGTCATCGCGACGTAATACTCAATGATGTCCGGCAGCCGCAGTTTTTCGTCCTGAAAATCCGACAGATTGTTGAAGACATCGGCCGAAATCCAGAAAATCAGAAAGCCGCCGAGGCAATATGCCAGTGGCGTGAGCAGTTCGCGGAACAGATATCGGTCGAGCAACCGCATTGTGTGGTCAGAGTAAGCGGGGCAAGTCGTCGGGAGCAAGTTTTGTCGTCAGGGCAAAACTGGTTCGTCAAATCAAAACCGGGGCAGGGTCGCTGCCGAAAGTGCCCGCTTTTGTTTTTTGCTCCGGCTTGCCGGGCCGTGGCCCATCAGTCCGCGTCGCTTCAGAACGTTGTTCCTTGAGCCGGCGTTCCAGATTGTTGGTCGAGCCGATGTAGTGCCGCCCGGAATCGCCACGCAGAATGTAAGTCCAAGCCATCTTCTTAAAATGGTGGGTTGGCAGGGACTCGAACCCTGGACCAACCCCGAAAGCTTTCGGGGCTGCTCTATCGCAATCGGGTTTGCAACAATGCCAGAGCCATTTGTGGATTCTTCTTGCGCTTCAGTTCGCGCTCCAGCGCTCGGGCCTCGTCCAAAGCAGCCAATTCCACTGCCACCACGATTTCCAGGTTGCCGCCCAGTCGCCGGGTCGAGTGGGTTTGGCCGCGTTGGTGTTCCTTGAGCCGGCGATCCAGATTGTTGGTCGAGCCGATGTTAATGCCGCCCGGAATCGCCACGCAGAATGTAAGTCCAAGCCATCTTCTTAAAATGGTGGGTTGGCAGGGACTCGAACCCTGGACCAATGCCTTAAAAGGGCACTGCTCTACCAACTGAGCTACCAACCCATCCTATTATTTATGAGATACTTGCGAAGATTCAACCATGCTTCCAACCAGCGACTTGTAACCCGCACTTGTCACCCTCCGGTTTTGTGCTATGTTTTTGCATGAAAATGACGAGCAAAAACACATCGCAGCCGGTTGAAAAACCGGCTTTTCACAAAGTGGCAGAGAATCTGTATCGGCTCGAATCATCGAACGGATATTATGCCCTGTTGAAGCGCGGAGGCAAGCAGTTTCGCCGGTCGTTGAAAACCAAAGATCGAAAATTGGCCGACCGCCGACTGAATGACTTGCGGGCAAAAATCGGCTGTTTGAAAATTTCTCCCGACGCAAAATTGAACTTCGAGCAGGCCGCGAAATTATGGCTGGAAACGAACCAACACGCGGCAAGTTCCGGCACTATT
>JBEKSU010000174.1:0-7983 GCA_049516755.1 Verrucomicrobiota bacterium
TCCAGGCATTGCCGCGGCTGGGCAGCCGCCGGACCGTCCTGCTCACGCAATGTCTCATCGCACCGTTCGCTGCTTTGATCGAATGGCGCTGGCTCGGCACCCGGCTGAACCTCGTGGAAATTTTTTGCGTGGTTGCGATTCTCACCGGGGTGGCGGTCGCGCTCGCGCCGGGCGATCATCTGAAAATCGCCCCGCGCCAGCTGTGGATTGGCATTCTGGCCAGTGCCATTGCCGCGCTCGGCGGCGCGTTCGCCGCGGTGCTGACCCGCAAGGCCTATTTCGTCGCGCACGCGGCCGGCGAACATCCCGACCCCGGCACGACCGGCTACCAGCGCGTCATCGGCGGCGGCGCCGCGCTCGGTTTGATTTTTTTGATCGTGAAATGGCGGCATGCCCGGCGGCGCGGCGACGATGCGCAAATGATGGATTCCTTTTCCGGGCGCGAAAAATTCAACCTCTGGCCGTGGGTTCTGGCCAACAGCCTCGCCGGCCAGACGATCGGCGTGAGCTGCATGCAATGGGCGCTCGAAAACACGCCCACCGGCATTGTCACCGCCATCATCGCCATGACCCCCATCGTCATGCTGCCGCTGGCGCGCGTTTTTGAGGGTGAAAAAATAACCGCGCGGTCGCTCGCCGGCGGCCTCATCGCCGTCGCGGGCGTGCTGGGCCTGACATTTTGGCATTGAAACCTTTGGGAAAACGCATTTCCATTCGTCCTCGTTCCCGTCCTCCTCCTCGAAAAACGGTCGCGGACCGGGGACGAGGACGGATGATGATGAAAACGGAGTTACAGGCGGCGGTGGCATCGCTCGGCATTGAAAAATTCCGGCGCCATATTTTTCTATGTGCCGACCAGACAGAACCGAAGTGTTGCGCCAGGGAGCAAGGGCTGGCCGCGTGGGAATTTTTGAAACGCCGGCTCAAGGAACTGAATCTCACCGGCCCGGAGCCGCTGGTTTATCGCACCAAGGCCAACTGCCTGCGCGTCTGCGTGCGCGGACCAATCGCGGTCGTTTATCCCGAGGGCGTCTGGTATCACTCCTGCGCGCCGGAGGTGCTGGAACGCATCATCCAGGAACATTTGATCGGCGGGAAAATCGTCAGGGAATTCGCCTTTGCGCATCATCCGCTGCCGTGAGTCCAGCACGTCTGGTTAATATGAATTATTCCCAATCTTTATCGTACTGATTCGTGCTGCCGCCTCTCCATTTTTCGCTCGACATTCGTTCTCCGGCGGTGCAAATTTAGTCAGTTTCGGAGGAAACATGGCCAGATTGCTGATCAAGACCGGCGGCTTCGAAAACCAGACATACGATTTGCGTTTTGGCACCAACCACGTCGGGCGCGACCCCGACTGTGATTTTCCCATTGATCACCCCACCGTATCCACCAGCCACTGCGAAGTGGTGTTGTCGAGCGAAGGGGTGATGATCCGCGATTGCGGCTCGACCAACGGCACGTTTGTCAACGGCGATCCGGTCAAGGAAGCGTGGCTGCTTCCCGGCCAGACGGTGAATCTGGGCGACGTGGAACTTTTCATCGAATCCACCGAGGTCAACGTTGCGATCCCCAAGTATGAGCGCGAGCGTCCCAAGCCGCCGGTGGTTCTGGAAGACGGCGTGATTCTCTGCCCGCGCCATCCGCAGACGCCAGTCATCTACAAATGCACCCACTGCAACGAGGTGATGTGCAACCGTTGCGTGCATGTGTTACAACGCAAAGGCGGCCTGCCGCTGTTCCTCTGCACGCTTTGCAGCCATAAGTGCGAACCCATTGAAGTCTTAAAACCGGTGAAGAAAAAAACGTTTATCGGCTCATTGCTGGATACCGTCAAAATCCGGTTCCGGAATTCCATCAAAGGCGAGAAATTTTAAAATAATGGCGCGACTTCAGGACGGTGGCTGTTTCTCCAAAAACCGCCGGACCATTTTTCCCAGCGCCACAATCCAGAGCGGATGTTCGTTCAGACACGGAATTTGCGCGAGCTCCTCGCCGCCGGCCTCGGAAAATGTTCTCCGCCCCCGAATGCCGATTTCTTCCAGCGTCTCCAGACAATCCGAGACAAAGGCCGGGCAGATGACCAGCAGCTTTTTGACTCCGCGCTTTGGCAATTCGGCCAGTACAAAATCCGTGTACGGCTTCAGCCACGGGTCGCGACCAAGCCGGGACTGGAACGAAATGGAATACCGGTTCGCGGGGACTCCCGCTTTCGCAACGAATGCCGCCACCGTTTTGAAACATTGCGCGCGGTAACAGGTCGCGTGCGCCGGGCTGCCGGTTTCACAACAATTGGGCGCGGCCAGACAATGACCGCCGGTCGGGTCGGACTTGCGCAGATGGCGCTCGGGCAGGCCGTGAAAACTGAACAGCAAATGGTCGTAACCCGACGCCAGAAAATTTGCCGCGCTCGCGGCCAGGGCCGCGATGTAATCCGGCGCGTCGCCGTAGGGCGGCTGGACTTCCACCCGCATTTGCGGCGCGAGTTTTGCCGCGACTTCCCGCACCCGCTCCACCGCCGTTTCGTAGCTCGACATCGCGTAATGCGGGAACAGCGGGATCAGGAATAATTCGTCCACGCCGCGGTCGCGCAATTTCCGGATCGCATCCGGAGTGGACGGGTTTTGATAACGCATTGCCAGTTCGACCGGCACAGTGACACGCTTTTGCAGTTCGGCCTGCACATGTCTGCTTGTGACGACGAGCGGCGAACCTTCGGGCAGCCAGATTTTTTTGTAAGCCTCGGCGGCCTGTTCCGGACGGTTGATGAGAATCATTCCCACGATGAGCCGGCGCAGCAGCCAGGGCGTGTCAATCACCCGCCCGTCCATCAGAAATTCATTCAAATAACGCCGCACGTCGCCGACGGACGTCGAATCCGGCGACCCCAGGTTGACCAGCAAGACGCCCTTGTTCATTTGGTTGTCAGGAATTTTTCCACACGTTCAACGATGTTGCAACCGGACACAATCGTGTCTCCCAGCGATACGCCATCGCGATAGTGACCGGCAAAAAACAATCCCGCGGCCTGGTTTTCGATTTCGTTCATCAATTCGCGGTAGCGGCCGTAGCCGACGTTGTATTGCGGAATCGCCTTCGGATAAAGCACGCAATGCTGAAAAGCCGGCTTGCCGGCCACGCCCAACAACACTCTCAGGTCTTCACACGTCAACGCGACCAGTTTCTCAGCCGGCAGCCGGGCGAGTTCCGGATAACGTTCGCCGCCGATGTAACTCGTCAGCGTCAAATGGCCGGCGGGCGCGCGATTGGGAAACAGCGACGACGAGAAAATTGTGCCAAGAATCTTGAAACCCTCGATCTTGGGCATCAACATGCCGAAACCTTCACACGGATGCGCCACGTCCTCGCGGCGAAACCCCAGCACCACGCTCGCCACCG
Source organism: Verrucomicrobiota bacterium (assembly GCA_049516755.1). Lineage (GTDB taxonomy): Bacteria > Verrucomicrobiota > Verrucomicrobiia > Limisphaerales > UBA11358 > UBA11358. The sequence continues at coordinate 3,400 of JBEKSU010000174.1, forward strand.
GCGGATAACGAATTTCGGAGAAGCGCGAGAGGTCGAGCGGCTCAAGTTCTTTATCCCCGGTAGGGCGGTGCTGCTGCGCCGCCTCAATTTCAGAGCTGTGCGGCAGTGCAGCCCGGCCGCACATCACTTTCATTTCCGCCAGCTTGAACGCGGTGCCGCAATAAATCACCGCGCTGTGCTCCCATTCACCATTGGAAGTGGCCACGCGCCAACCGTCAGCGGTCTGCTTCAGCTTTGTAACTTCCGTGTCCAGTTTCACCGCGTCGCCAAGTTGCGCCGCCAGCATATCCGGCAGGACCTGCAAACCTTCATCAAATGAAAATTTTGGCGCACGGTCCTTGGCCACCTCGCCGGATTTTTTGCGGTCGCGCGCGCCAAAAATCTGGCCTTTGATCAGCGAGCCATAATTGTCCTCCAGCGCCTTGAGCTTGGGAAAAGCGTGCGTCAGGGAAAGCTGGTGCGGATCGCCCGCGTAAATTCCGGCCACCAGCGCATCAATCGCCTGGTCGAGAAACTCCTGGTTCAGCCGGCGCACGACAAATTGCGCGATGCTTTCCTCGACGCCATCCCGCCGCGGCGCAACAAACGGTTCGCGCAACACGGCCAGCTTGGCCCCGGCGGTGAAAAGCTTCGTCGTGAAAAACCCCAGCGGCGAACCGGGCATCGCGAAGGGACGCTGGTAACGGACGACGTAACGCGCCTCAGCCTTCGGGTCCGGATCCAGCCGGCGCGATTGCAATCCGGCGTCGCGGACCAGCTGGCCAATCTTCGGCGACGTTTCGAGCAGCGTGTTCGGCCCAAACTCGGCGAGCCAGCCATCCTGACGCAGCGACTGAATCACGCCGCCCACGCGTCCGCTGGCTTCATAAACCGTGACCGGGATGCCCTTGCGTTTCAGATAAAACGCCGCGGTCAATCCCGCGATGCCGGCCCCGATGATGGCGACAGATTTCATTTCGTAAATGTTACGGTTTTTACGCAAGTCACTAAATTCGACGAATCGTCACCATCAATAGCCGACGCTACAAATTCCAAGTATGAGTTTTCGGCTTCAAATGCGAAGATAGTCTGGTTAATTGAATACCCGTTCCTCATTGAAATAATTATTATTTTGATTACCGTTCTATTGCTAATGTTGACTGGCACCGGAGGCTGTTCAACAACAAATGGCTGGGGAACTTTTGTAAGCATCTCCGCAAACCCCATCAGATTACTTATACCGTATTTTCCAAACATCAATCGCTTGTCATTCGCGTTTATCACCAAGGATGGATTATAACTCTCGGTGTCTGGTAAATGTTTTAGAATGGCCGCCAAAGTATCAATGCCATCGGTGTGTGCGGGCACCCAATTCGTCAAGGAAGTGTTCTTGCCCCATAAAGAAAACAATGAAAAAGCTGCCCGAATCTTTTTCCTTTCAAACGTTCCCCAACTGGCCCTTTTCCAACCAGCGGGCACTTGACAACTAAAGCCGTAAGAATTGTTCTCATAATATCCATTCCGCACCTGTCCCGCTTCATAAATTGCCCGATGCGTTCTTTCAGTCTGAACATTTGACATCATTTGAGCGAAAGTTGATGCAGAAACGATGTTGAAATGGGCATAAAATAAAAATGCTGACAAACAAAAAAAACCAGCCAAGTTCTCAAACGACGCAGAAAGCATTTTTCCAGTTCTGATGTTTTTTATCACCCAAAAAACCGAAGCAATTCCAGTCAAAATGCAGAGCGTTATGGAAATCCCGGGCGTCAGCAGAATCCCCTGTGCATAGGTAAGGTCAAATTTTTCGGTAACACTCTCGAAAATTTTAGTCCACAATCCAATTGCATAAACAGCCGACAAAACATATGCCCACGCCAGTCCACCGAGAATGAGTAAAGTAATTTTGAGTTTCACATGTCATCCGACATTTCCCATTTTGCTTTAACTGTAACTGACGAAAAATACTGGAAGGGCGTCCCATTGGCCACGATTTTCGTTATGGCACAGGGCGGATAAGTTAGTCAGATTTTTTATCTGTGTTCAATCCGTGTTCATCTGTGGCTAAAAATTAAATCGTCCTCGAATGTTTCCGCTCGCCGACCGGCGCGAGGGTGTTGTCGAAGCACATCGCGATGTTGCGGATGAACAAACGGCCGGTGTCGGTCACCTCCAGACCGGCCGGCATGCGGTGTACCAGGCCGTCGGCTTCCAGCGGCGCGAGCGACGCGATTTCCGGCGCGAAGTGTTCCGTGAAGTTGATGCCGAGCTTTTGCGACATCGCGGCGTAATCGAGCGAGAGGTCGCACATCACGCGCATGATGGTTTCGCGGCGGATTTTGTCCTCGCCGGTCAGGAAATACGCGCGCTGCAACGGCACCCGGCCGGCATCCACGGCCGCCTGCCATTTCGGCAGTTCCTTCTCGTTCTGCCAGTAGGCTTCGGGAATCTGTGAAATGCTCGACATGCCAAACGCGTAGATGTCCGACCCGGCGCGCGTGCTGTAGCCTTGGAAATTGCGCTGGAGCTGCTTGTTGCGCTGCGCCACGGCCAGTTCGTCGCTGGGCCGCGCGAAATGATCCATGCCGATGTAGGTGTATTGGTTGTTGGCGGTGAGTTTCTCAATGACCAGCTTGAGCACCTGCAATTTTGTCCCGGCGTCGGGAAGATGCTGTTGCTGCTCCAGGATTTTCTGGGCGGGCTTGACCCATGGCACGTGCGCATAGCTGAAGACCGCCAGCCGGTCGGGCTTCATTTCCAGCACGATATCGAGCGTCTCGTTGAACGACTCCGGCGTCTGGTGCGGCAGGCCGTAGATGAGGTCGAGGTTGATCGAGCCGTAACCCAGCTCGCGCATCCAATCCATGGCTTGCTGCGTCATCTCGCGCGGCTGGATGCGGTGGACGGCCTCCTGGACTTTCGGGTTGAAATCCTGCACGCCCATCGAGGCGCGGTTGAAACCGATCTCGCGCAGCGCGGCCATGTGCTCGCGCGTGAGCCGGCGCGGGTCCACTTCCACGCTGGCTTCGATGCCCGGCGAAAACGTGAAGTGTTTATGGATGATTTCGCCAAGCCGGCGGATTTCGTCGGGCTGTAAAAAAGTCGGCGAGCCGCCGCCGAAATGGAGTTGCCCGGCCTTGCGTTTTGGATTCAAGCGCGGCGCCATCTCCGCCACCTCGCGGCCAAGGGAATTCACGTAGGCCATTCCTTTGTCGTGATTGAGCGTGATGACGGTGGTGCAGCCGCAGAACCAGCAAAGCGTCTCGCAAAATGGAATGTGGAAATAAATGGAAAGGTCGCGGGTCGTCTGGTTGTTCGCCGTAATTTTCCCGGCCAAATCCGGCCACGCGATGGTGTCGGTGAACTTCGTCGCCGGCGGATAGCTGGTGTAACGCGGGCCGGCCACGTTGTATTTCTGCACCAGATCGAGGTCAACTTTGAGCGTGCTCATGGATTGAGAAAAGGGAGATTTAATCCAAGCTCGCCCTCACCCTGCCCTTCTCCCCCGGAGAGAGGGAACAGCCATCGGGTGCTTTGTTCTTCATGGACAACCGTCCGGCAAATCCAGTGGCAGGACATTTTGAGAGTCGGCGAACAATTCTCCCTCTCCTGGGGGAGAGGGCCGGGGCGAGGGCGGACGTTTAACTGGGCTCCGTTCATCATTTGAAATTTTTCACCGTTTCGACCAAGGCGGCGATATTTTCCAGTTTCGCATCGGGTGGCACGCCGTGACCAAGGTTGAAAACATGGCCTTTGCGGCCGCGCATGGCTTCGAGGACGGCCCGCGTCTCCCGGGCGACGACTTCCGGCGTGGCGCCGCTGAGCAGCGCGGGCGCAAGGTTGCCTTGAAGAGCAACATCCACCGGCAACAGCCGGCGCGCGTGAGCCAGCGGAAATTGCCAGTCTATGCCCAGCACGTTCGCCCCGGTCGCCAGCAGGTCATCCCAATTCCCATGCGTGCCGAGGGAAAAGACGATGACCGGAATACCTTCAACGTGCTGCCGACGTCCCGTCGGCAGGTCTGACTTCTCTAAAGTTTGATCTGCCGGCAGGATGCCGGCAGCACGCTGACCCAACGCGGCAATGATGTCCCGCATCCAGCGTCCGGAAGCTTCCTGAAAGTCCGGCGGCGCGAGCTGGCCGCCGTGGCTGTCGAAAATCTGGAGCCCGTCCACGCCGGCGCTGATTTGCATTTGCAGATAGGCGGTGACGGCGGCGGTGAGTTTTTCGGCCAGGATGCAAAAGGTTTTCCGGTCTTCGTGAAAAAGTTTCAACGCGCGGGTGTATTTTTCGGCGCTGCCGCCTTCCATCATGAACGTGGCCAGCGTCCACGGCGAACCCGAGAAACCGATGAGCGCGGTCCGGTCGCCGAGCTCCTTCCGGATCAGCCGCAACGCCTGGTCCACGTAACCGAGGCGTTCGACCACGCGCTCGACGGAAAGGTGCTCGATATCAACCTTGGTGCGCACGGCAAAATCCATGACCAAGCCGCCGGTTTCACGGAAATGGAAAGACTGACCCATCGCCTCGGGAATGACGAGGATGTCACTGAACAAAATCGCCGCATCGAATCCGAACCGCCGGACCGGCTGGAGCGTGACTTCG
>JBEKSU010000175.1:0-7921 GCA_049516755.1 Verrucomicrobiota bacterium
GGACATGCCTGGGATTCAATTCAATGGTCCGCTGATATTCGGTAATTGCCGCCTTAAAGTCCCGTTGCGCCTGCAACGCCTGGCCATATCGAAAATGGGCCTGGGCCGAATCCGGCACCAACTCCAGCGTCCGCTGATATTCCTTGATGGCTTCCTCCAGCCTGCCTTGCGCCGCCAGCACATTGGCCAGGTTGCCGTGTGCGTCGGCGTAGTCGGGTTTCAGTTGAATGGCTTTCTGGTACTGTTCGACGGCTTCAGCCAGTTTTCCTTCCGCCGCCAGAGCAATGCCCAGATTATAAAAAACTTCGGAAGATTCCGGTTGCAATTGAATGGCCCGTTGATAATGCCCGATGGCTTCGGCCGTTTTACCCTGCGCGGCAAGCTCGCGCGCGAGATTGTAATGGGCGTCCGCGTAATCAGGCTTGAGTTCAATCGCCCGCTGAAAGAGTGCGATGGCTTCGTTCGTTTTTCCCTGCGTAGCGAGAACCGCGCCCCAATTGAGGTGGGCGGCGGCGTAGTCAGGCTGGATTTCAACTGCGCGTGCGAAATTTGTGACCGCTTCATCCAGCCGGCCTTTCCCGACCAGCATGATGCCCAGGTCATTATAAGCCTGGGCCTGAAGGGGACCGATCTCCGCGGCCTTTTGAAAATGCTCAATGGCTTCATCCAGCCGGCCTTCTGCGCCGAGTGCGAGTCCCAGATTGAGATGCGCAAAAGCATTATCCGATGTGCAGTCGAGGGTACGGGTCCAGAGCGATTCGCTGTCGCGCCAATATGAGGTCTGTTTCCAGGCTCCAATCATCAATGCCACAATCACAGCCAATGCGGCCACACCCAGCAGTTGACGGCGGTATCGCCAGGAGGCGGTCAAGTCTTTGATGGTCCAGGCGATGATGAGGCACAGTCCAATCTGCGGCAAATAGGTGAAGCGATCCGCCCGCGTGACGAAACCGGCCTGAACGATTCCGATCATCGGCACCAGCATTCCCAGATACCACAACCATCCGGTGACCAGGTAAGGAAATCGCCGGGCGAAGGCCACCACCAGAACCGTTATCAACAACAGCAGCCCGCCAGCAACCATAATCTCCCAGGCCGGCGACGCAGCCTGGCGGGGGTAAAGAGCGGCCAGATTGTCCGGCCAGAACATGTTGGAAAGATATACTGCATAATTTGCGAGGGCATTCTCCCATCGTATCGCCAGGGGCTGCCTTTCCAATGCCGCCAAAGCCCCGGCTTTCTTTTGGGTGATGAACGTGACCAGACTGAAAACCGCAGCCAACCCGAAGAGCGGCAATTTCTCCAGCAGCAATTGTCGGACCCTCGCCACCCGCCACCCGCCACCCGCCACCCGGCCGAGCGGCCAGTAATCCAGCAGCAACAACACAAACGGCACCGTCACCAACGTGGGCTTGGACAGCAGCCCCAGCGTGAAAAATAGCATTGTCAATCCATACCAAACCTTGGACTTTGGACTTCGGACTTCGGACTTTTCTACATATCGCCCATACGCCCAGAGCGTCAACACGAAGAACAATCCGCTTAACACATCCTTGCGCTCCGTCACCCAGGCCACCGATTCCACCCGCAAGGGGAGGATGGCAAATACCGCCGCCACGAAGGCGCTGGGCCACAACATACCAGTCATCCGTCGCAGCACCAGAAACAGCAGAATAGCTGTCGCTCCGTGGAGCAAAATATTTGTCAGATGATAGCCCCCGGCCTTCAACCCGTAAATCTGGGCGTCCAACATCAGCGACATCATGACCAATGGATGCCAGTTCGCATTATGGATGTGAGTAAACGCCCAACCGATTCCATGAAGCGTCAAACCTTGTACCACCTGTGGGTTCTGATACACATACACATCATCATCGAAATTGACGAACCCGAAATGGAGCGTTTGGTCGAAGACCAAAAAGACGGCGATTGCCAGCAACAGGCACACGCCCGAAACCACGCCCTTGTCCTCCAGGCATGAAGAACGGTCCTGCGGTTTGCTGATGGCCATATTGCCGGTAAAAACCAAACAGGCGCTGGTAATTTACCAGCGCCTGTTGCAGAGAAACATGAACCGTTGTATTAACGGCGGATACGGCGATAACTCATCGCCAAAGCCAAGGCACCAAAACCAAACATCACTGCTGAAGCCGGTTCCGGAACATCAGCGATGACCAGTACCTGGTTGACATCCATGATTGGAGTTATATTAGCGGAAGCATTGGCGTGACGAAAACCAAAGGCCAAGCCATCAAATGTGGTCACGTAATTAGCTGCGTCAGTCGATAGAACAGACGCAGTCGTGCCGCTAACAAGCGCGCCACCGATTCCACTGCCGCTGTAAATGTCACTGGTAATCGTTTCGCCGGTTCCCGTAAGCGCGATATTCAAGTACATGGTGTAAACACCGGCTGAAGCAAAGGTTCCCGATGCAGCTCCACTGCCAAGGATGACGCCTATCGGATTAACGCCCAGCCCGCTGCTCGCATTGTTTGCCAGCACAGCCTGGTTTCCCGTGGCTGTTCCCGTTTGCGCATAACGGGCAACGATGGAATCAGCACTGGCCGAGGTCGTTGCGCTTGAACCCGAACGTCCGATAAAACCATGCCAGCCATTAGCACCACCTGCGACATAAGTGGCTATGCCAGCATTAGCAAGACCGCTCAGAGGGGCAACCTGACCGGCATTATACAATCCGTCATATACGTAAGAACCGCTACCATTCAGAATCGTTCCGCCATTATCGGTGAACACAACCTCCAAGCTGATGGACTGACCAGCGCTCGAAAGGGATACTGGCGTGGACGTAAACAGCGCCTGAGCCTCGTTAATAGCGCTGCTGGTCGATGCCGCCAATGTATAGCGAAAATCTCCGGTGTTGATGGAGCTTGAGGTGGAGTTCTTTTGCGACACATTCTCCCAACCGGTGTAGGAACTCGTTGGAGCCACCGGGGCAACATTCAGCGTGTCGCTGCCGCTGGTGAAAGTATCGTTGAACACAGTCGTCTGAGCCATAACGGCCAACGGCATGCTAAGAGTTAATGCAATCAAGTTTAAGCGTTTCATGTTAATACAACTTTCTCTGTTAGGGTTCTCTGAGTTGTTACGTATTTGTTAATTTACCGATTTATCGGCTTGCGTAACTCTACCCTGTTTCCCGGGTTTGTCACCACTTTTTTTTAGCTTTTTTGTGCACAAGAATTTGAAATTTGGGCACCTGAAATGCAAAAAACCCAATTAATCTAGCATTTTAGTCTGAATCTAATTACCCACTCGATATGGTGTTCTTGTGCGCATCATCATGGTTCCGCCACCATCGCTGCGCATACTGTCTGAAATTCAGGCGAAATGACATTTTTGTTCTGTCATCATCCACAGAGTCAACAATGTCTTGACCTCGCACCTCAAGCTGCGCCTTTTCTTCCAAACAATGCATCCACTTCCTTCCAGACGGTTTCACCCATTCGAATCCGCGGGAGCCAGCCCAAAACTTCGATAAATCACGAGAATACGGTTTTGGGGTGCGCCAACCTCCCGAAAGGCTGGATCGTCGTATCAATGACGGATATCAGTTGAGAGTTGAGAGCCGGTTAGCGGGTGCCGCCAAACAATAAACCAATTTCCCGACGGATTTCATCGGTCATTTTGATCAGCGGAGGCCAGGGGCGTTTAACCTTCGCCGGAGATTTTCTTTGTCGCGTCAAATTTCATTTTTTCTTCGCGCGCCGTTTCACGGATCGGGTGGCAGCCAGCGCGTCGCGCAAAACGGGAATGGTCAGTTTGTCCTTGGGCCGGTTGGCGGCCATTTTGCTGGCGAGGACCTGTTCGAGCGACAGCACCTTGAGTTTCTGGCGGCCCAGCGGGATTTCCACGCATTTTTTGATTTCGTCGGCAAATGTTCCCAAGCCATCCATGCGAATGACAATATCGAAAAGTTCCGCACCCGCGCCCGCGAGCATCGGCGGATTGATGGCCGAGGGCGGCACATACGCCGCGCCAACTTCCTGCAAGGCACGGGAAATTTTCTGTTCGCCGAGGTTCTCAAACCAGAGGTCAACGTCCTGCGTAACGACCGGCGCGCCCTGCAACGTGGCGGCGGAAAGCCCGACAACCATGAACCTCACCTTGCGCTTCAGCAACGCGCGCAGCAGGCAAAACTCACTTTCGGAAAATGGCAGTGGCGCGGCCACGGATCAGGCTCCTTTGCAATCGTTCCAACGGCGGTTGTTCCAGCAAAATCAAGGTGTGGCGGATATTATCGCGGTCGGCCCGGGGATTGGCCGCAAGAATTTTCTCGACGCGCACCGACAAGCGTCGCGCCCAGCGCCGGGCTTTGGCGGCATCTTGGAATTGAGCGCGCTGTTTCATTCAGGAATGCCAATTTAAGCTATTTCTCAGAACTTGTCACCGGCATTTCCAAACCGGGAATCAATCTTTTTCTGCACCACCGCATCCATCTTGATCATCCGCCTGCGCCAGGGCTCCGGCGCGACAAGGCGTTTCGTTTTCACAATTTTCCCCGCAACAACGCGTCGATTTTCTTTCGGACAGTTTCATCCATTTTGATCAATGGCGGCCAGGGGCGTTTGAAGCCTTCGCCGGGGAGTTTCTTCGTTGCATCGATGCCGAGCTTGCTGCCCATCGCCATTTCGCTGGTGGCGTGGTCAAGCACGTCGGCCGGGCCTTTGGTGAAGATGCTGTCGCGCTGCGGGTCGGTGTTGGCACAGAGGCGGAAGAGGACGTCGCGGGTGTTGTGCACGTCCACGTCGTCGTCCACCACCACGATGTATTTGGTGAACATCATCTGGCCCATGCCCCACAGGCCGTGCATGATTTTGTAGGCCTGCATCGGGTAGCTCTTCCTGATGCTGACAAAAACCAAGTTGTGGAACACGCCTTCCGCCGGCAACGCGATGTCCACAATCTCCGGGAAGTTCATTTTGAAGACCGGCAGGAACAATTTCACGCTCGCGCCGCCGATGTAAAAATCCTCCATCGGCGGCATGCCGACAATCGTCGCCGGATACACTGCATCCCGGCGATGCGTGATGGCGGTGACGTGAAAGACGGGATATGGCTCGGGCAAGGTGTAATAGCCGGTGTGATCGCCAAAAGGGCCTTCGTCGCGCAGCGGTTCGGTCGGGTCCACGTAACCTTCGATGACAAAGTCGGCGTTGGCCGGAACTTCGAGGTCGTTGGTCTCGCATTTGACGAGTTCCACAGATTTTTTACGGAGATAACCGGCGAGCAGGAATTCGTCGAGGCCGTCGGGCAGCGGCGCGGTGGCGGCAAAGGTGAACACCGGATCGCCGCCGATGAAGATGCTCACGGGCATGCGCGTGCCGGTTTCGTAATAACGCCGCCCGTGCCGCGCACCGACCTTCTGCAACTGCCAGTGCATGCCGGTGGTGCGGTCGTCGTAAATCTGGATGCGATACATGCCCACGTTGCGTTCGCCGGTGTCGGGGTCCTTGGTGACGACACACGGCAGCGTGATGAAACGTCCGCCGTCGAGCGGCCAGCATTTCTGGATAGGTAGATTGAGCAAAGTAGCGCAGCCGTCCCGGCTGTCTTTCGAGTCACTTCCATTCTGCCCGTGCAGGCGGGACGCCTGCGCTACGTCCGGCGCTTTAGGCCACGGCTCGGTGCGCGTGGGCGGAGCGTCAAACTTATGAATTACTTCCTTGCACGGGCCGTCCTTCACGATTTTCGGTTTTGCATGGCGCAAATCGAGAGCCTGGCCGAGCAGCTTGATGGCTTCGCGAAAGCTGGTGGGAGGTTTGGCTTTCATCAGCGAACCTAGTTCGGCGGCGGCTTCATCCACGGAATTCGCGCCCAGGCTCATGGCCATGCGCTTATGCGAACCCATCGTGTTGATGGCGAGTGGAAAGAGCGAGACCTGACCGTTGACAGTGGGCTTTTCGAAGAACAGCGCCTTGCCACCATCGGCCGATTTCATTTCGCGGTCGGCGATTTCGGTGATTTCGAGTTCGGTGGCGACGGGCTGGGCAATGCGCTTGAGTTCGCCGGCGCGGTCGAGCTGTGCGACAAAATCGCGAAAGGATTCAAAAGCCATACGCCCGCGAGGCTGGCACAAACTGGCGCGGCTGGCAATGGCTGGAGTTCAGGCTTCAGCCTGTTTTGCTGGAGAACAAGCTAAAGCTTGAATTCCAACGCTTATTGTCGACCCGGTCAGGGCGCGTAGAAAGCGCGATAAAACTGTTGCGGGGAATTGGTGGCGTTCGCGTCCGTGAAAATGAACGGCGACGTGTTGGTGATGAGCGACACCCAATCAATCAGGTTGGTGGATTCCTGCACGGCGTAATTGAATCCGGGAACGCCGGCGATCTGGAACTGGAATCCGTTGTTCGCGGAATACGCGTATCCCCCCAGCGTTGCCGCCGCCGTTGCATAAACCGACAGCACTGCGTTGCTGCTGATTATGCCGCCATATGGTGTAAGGATGGATACGAAATAACCGCCAGCATCAGACAGGTCAATATTGGTGAACGTCAGCGTTGGTCCCATAAACGTTTTCAGGCGCGTTTGGTTCACCATTGTGTCATCGTAATACAAGTTGCCCGCGGCATCCACAGCCACAAAACAAACCGAATGGACGGCGGCGGGTACGGCCGCAATAATTCCATTGGTGTCTACTCTGAAAATGCAATAGTTGGTATACCCTGCGATGTATAAGTTGCCGATAGCATCAACAGCTATGCTGGTGGGACAGGCCAGACTAGTATTGGTCGCTGCGACGCCAATTCCCGGAAGACCGAGGACCCCATTCCCGGCCACGGTAGATATGATGCCATTAGAATCCACTTTCCGGATGCGGTTGTTGTCGCGGTCAGCGATATACAAATTGCCGATGACATCGACTGCTACTCCAAGCGGGCTTGCCAGACTGGCGTTGGTTCCCGGTCCGCCGTCTCCGGAATAACTGACGTTGCCATTGCCAGCGACGGTATTAATGATGCCGTTGGTATCCACTTTGCGGATACGGTTGTTATACCAGTCGGCGATATACAAATTACCCAAAGAGTCGACAGCCACATCGGTTGGCCACAAGAAAGTAGCGTTGGTCGCGAGGCCACCATCACCGGAAAAACCCTGACTGCCATTGCCGGCTATCGTGGTAATGATTCCATTGGTGTCCACTTTGCGGATGCATTCGTTCCATGTGTCGGCGATATACAGATTACCGAAAGAATCGACTTTTACAGAGTTAGGATACCACAAGCTGGCATTGGTGGCCTGGTAGCCATCTCCCAAAAAGCCGGCCGAGCCGTTGCCAGCAACAGTTGTGATGATACCATTCGTGTCCACTCTGCGGATGCGGTTGTTGAGGTAGTCGGTAATATACAAGTTGCCAGCGGAATCAACAGCCAAGCCAGAAGGCTGGGCCAGCATCGCATTGGTGGCAGGGCCATTGTCCCCGGAACAACCTTGAACCCCAGTGCCAGCCACGATGGGATAGGGAAAACAACCCACGCCATTCAAATACCATTGATAATAAAACGGCCCTGTGCCAGTTACCGTTATGCTCAAAGTGACATTGCTGCCTGACAGAACTGTCTGGCACGTCGGCTGAACGGTGATAGTGGGCGGAAAGACCAAGGTTAATGTTGCCATACTGCTGGTCACGCTGCCGGATAAATTGGTAACGACCACAAAATAACTGCCAGTATTATTGGTATTTACATCCATCAACGTGAGCAAAGCATTCGTGGCCCCATCGAGGTTGGTGCCATTGAAACTCCACTGGTAATTCAAAGGCGATGAACCGGTCGCGATGACATTGAACGTAGCCGTGCCATTCACGAGAACGGTTTGATTGGTCGGCTGGGCTGAAATTGACGGCGGTTGTACAACGATCAAAATCGCATTGGAACTCAGGGCCGACCCGTAGAGATTGGTC
>JBEKSU010000176.1:0-7890 GCA_049516755.1 Verrucomicrobiota bacterium
TTTTGAGCGAGGTTGCCACCTTGCGCAACTCCGGCGGAAATTCCCCCGCGCCCAGGTTCACATCCACGCCAATGCCCAGGATGACGTGACGGACCCGGTCCAGTTCCGCGTTCAACTCGGTCAAAATGCCCGCAACCTTTTTGCCGCCCACCAAAATGTCGTTCGGCCATTTGATTTCAGCACGCAAACCGGTTTCGGATTGGATCGCCCGCCGCAGGGCCGTGGCGGAGGCCACCGTCAGTTGCGTCACCTCCTGCGGGCGCAAATCCGGCCGCAGCAAAACGGAAAACCAGAGCCCCTTCCGTTCGGGTGAAATCCATTTGCGCCCGAGCCGCCCCCGGCCCTTCGTCTGTGATTCGGCAAAAACGACCGCGCCTTCCTTGACGCCGTCGCGGGCGAGTTTTTCGATCACATCGTTCGTCGAGGTCGTCTGCTCGAACACGCGGATGTCGCGGCCAATGACCTTCGTTTTGCCGAGGCGCGCGAGCAAATCGTCCGCGTGCAACACGTCCGGCGTGCTGACGAGCCGGTAGCCGAAGTGCGGACCGGCCTCGATTTCGTAGCCCAGCTGGCGCAACTGCTCGATGCGCCCCCAAATCGCCGCGCGCGTGACCCCCAACTGCCCGGCCAGGTCCGCGCCCGAAGCCCCGGCGGCATTCTCGCGCAATGCAGAAAGAATTTTAGTATCCGTGGTCACAAGATGGAAAACATCGAACATCCAACATCGAACGCCCAACATCCAATTTTGAAGGCGCGTTCGAGGACATCCATTGGATGTTCGATGTTAAATGTTCGATGTTCGATGTTTCCCTTCATTCAATAAAATCCAGCCCCATGTCCACCGCCCGCGCCGAATGCGTCAGCGCACCGATGGAAATGAAGTCCACGCCGGTCTTCGCAATCGTCTGGACGCCGGCCAGGTTCACGCCGCCGCTGGCCTCGGTCTTCGCCCGGCCGTTGATTTTCTGTACCGCCAGCCGCAACTGCACGGCATTCATATTATCGAGCAGGATGATGTCCGCGCCCGCGGCGGCGGCCTGCCCGACCTGCTCCAGCGTGTCGGCCTCGACCTCGATTTTCAGTTGCGGATATTTTTCCCGCGCCCGGGCGACGGCGGCGGCGATGGCGTTCGGCCGGGCGTCACGCAGCGCGGCCAGGTGGTTGTCCTTGATAAGCACCAGGTCGAACAGGCCCAGGCGATGGTTGTGACCGCCGCCGCAGGTGACGGCGTATTTCTCGAATCGCCGCCAGCCGGGCGTCGTCTTGCGCGTATCGAGGATCTGTGCCGGCGTGTCCTTGATGGCCTCAACGAACAGTGCGGTCAATGTCGCCACGCCGGAAAGCCGCTGGACAAAATTCAGCGCCACGCGCTCCGCGCTCAAAATCGCGCGCGCCGGTCCGGAAATTTTCAGCAAATTTTCCCCGCCACTGACCCGCTGGCCGTCCTTGACCAATCGCTCAATTTTGATCGCGGCGGAAAGTTCTCGGAAGGCGGCCCCGGCAAAATCGAGTCCGGCGACGACGAACGGTTCGCGCGCGCGCAGGACAGCCCGGGCCGTCGCCGTTTCCGGCACGGTGGCCAGCGTCGTGGCGTCGCCGCTGCCGATGTCTTCGGCAAGGGCGGCCTGGACGGCCTGGTGGATTTCTGCGGCGGACAATTCCACGCCGTCAGGATGAAGGCGAAGGGAAAAAGGGAAAAGGAAAAACGGGCAGTGGAGAAGGCGATTAAAAAATGTTCTGGCCAGAGACTATAACAGCGGTTGTGAGGTTGCTGTGGATTGTCGGGACGTTATGGCGGTTAGGCGGATTCTTCGCGGAACACCCAATGCCATGGCTCATAAATTACTCCGAATGGATTGCCTTTCGGATATGTCATCCAAAATCCAAAATCACGTCCCCTCCGTGTCAGCCAATCAAATGCCGGAGTCTGCTCAAACTCCTCGGTGACTGGAGGGCATCCTGGCGTGCCGATATCAATGGCACATCCCGTGTGATGCTCGCTGAATCCGGGCAGTGCGCTGACGCAAACAATCTGCTCAACAGTCAATCCGGCGGCCAACTTGCGCTCAACAATCTTCCGCTGATAATCAAAGCTACGAAAGGCAGAAACCGCCACCAACACGACTCCGTCCTGCCCGGCGCTCGCAAGCATGGACTGCCACTTTGATGCCGCACGCCGCTCCAACCGTTGCTCACGCCCAAACATATCCAACCCAATGGAAACCAAATCCTCGCACTCACAATGGAGAGGTCGGTGGCGTTGCGTCACGAATGAGGTCGGGATGCCCAACTCGCTCAGTGTTCGGATGACTCGCTCTTCGTATGACATTGTAATGTGCATGATGCTCAAAATCGTCACAGCAATTTCGAGTAAAAATAAGCCCCGCTCTTAAAGCCCCGGTGCTCGTAAAAAGCTTGCGCGGCTTTGCGGTGGAACGCTGTGTTCAACTCAATGCGATTGCATCCCCGCTCGTGTGCCCATGAAATAAGGTGGTCGAGAATCTGTGTGCCAATTCCTCGACCTCGATACGCTTCTTCAACCACCATATCGCTCGCGTAGCCAATTAATGTCTCGCTCCACAACAAGTTGCTCTTGATGGTGAGAGAACCAAATCCGACAACTTGCTGGTCACACACGGCGCAAAGATATATTTGCTGGGCAGAGGCGAGCGAACGGTCGTATACACTCCGAAGTGAAACCAAATCAAATGACTTGTCTGGATAAAGCTGGCGCAAGAGCGGCAAGATGGCGCCAAAATCCTCCGACCTGCACTTTCGTATTTCAACCATGCTTGTAACAAACTTCGGCCAATCCATTTCAACCCGGCAATTTTTCAAACCGCACGGCGGCGGCGTCCCACAGCGCGGTATCCTGTGGCGTGATGGTCTTAAGTTCAAAGGAATTCCGCACAACTTCGCGCGCGGCGATATACGACGGCAGGTCACCGAGAAGAATGGGCGGCACCGGGCGCCGTCATTGGCCGGCGCCCGGTCGCGCCGCGGTTTCGTCGCGCAGCCGGGCGGCTTCCATGAGCAGAAATTCCCACTGGCCCTCGATGGTGCGTTGCGGCGGCGGCTCGAAGGGCAGGAGTTCGAACGAACCGCCGGCCAGGGCCAGCAATTGTTGTAACGCGCGTTCACCCGCTGTGTCGCCGGCGGCGGCGTGGATGATGCCGCCGTTTTCAATGTAAATCCGACCGCGCATCTGGTCGTTGTGGACATCGAGGATGGATGAGTTGCGGCCGAGACATTCCATCTGGATGACGTCCTGCAAACCGACGCGGCGCAGCACCCCCTGAAACCCTTCCTGCGGAGTCCAGGTGATCAGTTCGTCCAGCATGACGAAGATGGATTTCAAACCTTCGGACGAATGGGGTTTTTCAATGAACAGGTCGGCGCCGTTGGCCAGGCAGTCGGAACGGTTTTCCTCGGTGGCGTTGCCGGTCAGAATGGCCTTTTTCAGGTCGGGATAACGCCGCTGGAGGATGCGAAGAAATTGCGCGCCGTCCAGGACCGGCATGACAATATCAACGATGGCGAGTTCGATCTTGTTGGTCTTGAGGATTTGCAGGGCCTGGTCGGCCGAGGCGGCGCAATGGACCCGCCAGGTGTTGTTGCTCAGCAGGACAAACAAATTGCGGACGGTCTCCTGAAAAACATCCTCGTCATCCACGAACAAAATCTGGCGCTGCTTCGGTTCGCCCGGGTTTCCCTCGTTCAATGGCGCTGCCATCCGCAATTCCCGGCCCGGGTCGTTGGGCATACCGGTTGGGATGGGCAGCTTCGCCGCCGGCAATTCCCGGGCCGGTTCCGGCGGCAGCTCTGCGGCCGGCACGGGTTCCACGGCATTCGGATCCACATTGAGCTGTTCCAGCAATTTGGCGGCGCAGTTCCGGATCCAGTAATCGCGGTGTTTCAAGGCCGCCTTGATCTCCGGCAGCGCCTGCCGCACGCCCTCGGCCTCCTTCCAATGCCGGTCCACGTTCTGCAATGAGTTGGCGGCGGCATTGCGCACGGAACTCTCGGTATCGAGCAGCGACAGGACCAGCAGGTAAATTGCCCGCGCATCGCAGATTTGTCCCAGGGCCACGATTGCCTTTTCGCGCACGTCGCGGTCCGGGTCGCGCGCCAATCCGCAAAGCGCCTCCACCGCCCCAGGCCCGCCCAAAAGACCCAGCGCCTTGGCGGCGGCCTGGCGGACCTCCCAGGACGAATCCTTCACCACGCGCAACAACGACGGCCCCGCCTCGGCCCCGCCACAGCGGGCGGCGGCTTCCACGGCGGCGCTGCGAACATTGGCGTTGGAGTCCCCCAGCAACCGTTGCACTTCGGCATAAGTGGATGGGTCGGCAAATTGTTCCAAAGCCTCCAGCGCCGCAATGCGCACGGCCGGACTGCTCTTCTTCAGCGCCCCCAGCAGGGCGCGGACGACGGGCGGTTCGTTGATATCCCCCAGGGTCTTGACTGCTTCGAGCTGTTTGTTCGGCGGGCCGGTTTCCAGCATTTCCAAAAGCGGTCCCACGGCTTCCGCCCCGAGCGACGCAATCTGATGCCGGTTGCCCACCGCCAGAATTTGCAGCACCCGCTGCGAATCCGAACCGGGCCGCCAGCCGAGTTTCTCCAGACTGCGGGAGGCGCCGGCGCGCACCCGCGGATCATTGTCCTGCAACACGGCCACCAGCCAGTTCACCGCCTGCGGGTCTCCGAGTTTCCCCAAGGCTTCCGCCGCCGCCGCCCGGACCTGCGGAACCACGTCGCGCAAAACCTGGATCAACGGTTCCGTCGCGCGCCGGTCTTTAAAGCGGCCCAACGCCCGTGCCGCCGCGCAACGCACGCCCGTGTCCTCATCCTTGACGGCAAAAATCAGCGGCCCGACGGAATCCGGGCTTTCAGATTGCGCCAGCCTTTCGACCACCGTCAGACGCGTGGCGGCATTTTTGGCGCGCAGTTGCTGATATGTCCACCATTGCATGATATCGTCAAAAACAAGCGTTTTTTGGGCCAATTGCCTGTCCTCCCGGAACTTGCAGGCAAAATACAACCCTTCTTCAGCCCGCGCAATCCCATCCATCGGGCCAAATAATCAACCGTGGAAAAGTTGCCGGAAATTGTAATGGCCAGGCGCGGCGCACTCGGTTAAATAGCGTCAACGACATGAACGGCGGCTTTGCCCTTATCGTCATTTTGTTCGTCATCTTCGCCATCGGCGCGGGGATTTACGGCGCCATGGCCGCCCGGAAACGGCGCGAGAATCTGTCCGCCCTGGCCAACCGGCTGGGATTGAATTTCAATCCGGATAAAGATTATGGGCTGGCCGACCGGTTCGGATTTCTCAATCAACTGGCCCGGGGCGAAAATCGTTACGCCGTCAACGCGCTCTCCGGAACCTATCAGCAAAATGAAGTGCTCGTGTTTGATTATCACTACGAAACCCACTCGGCCGATTCCAAGGGCAATCGCCAGACTCACCATCACTGGTTTTCCTTTTTCATCCTGACCCTGCCGGCGTCCTTCCCCGAACTGACAATCCGGCGCGAAAATTTTTTGATAAAAATCGCCGAGGCATTCGGCTACCAGGACATCCACTTCGAGTCCGCCGAATTCTCCAAAACCTTCTGCGTGCGGTCACCGGACAAAAAGTTCGCCTACGACATCTGCAACGCGAAGATGATGGAATACCTGCTGGCCAACCGCGACCTGAGCATTGAAATCGAAAACCAGGCGCTGGCGCTGGCCTTTGACCGCTGCCTGGCGGCCGACCAAATCGAAGCCAATTTGCAGCGGCTGGTGGAAATCCGGTCGCGCCTGCCGGAATACCTCCTTGCCAACGCATGATGGCCGCAGCGAACAGCACCGTCATGATCATCATTCAAGTCATGATGGTCGTTTCGTTCGTGGTTGCCGCGATTGTGGCGGCCATCAAACAGGGACGTGTGGACCGGTCCCGGGCGCTTTATTTGCAGTTGCTGGCAACGCAATTGAAATTTGACAATTTCAGTCCGGATCGCGACGAGGGATTTGCCCTGGGCTGGGGATTTTTGAGCCGGCTGGATCAGGGTGAGGCACGGTATGCATTCAACATCCTGCGCGGCACCTATCACGAACAACGGCTGTTTGTTTTCGATTATCATTATCAGACCCTCTCCGGCAAAAGCGTCGAGGATCATTATTCCACATTGCTCATGCTCGTCTGCCAGGAGGCGTTCCCCCGGGTGATGATCGGGCCGGAACGCCTGCTTTACCGATGGGTGGCGGCGTTTGACGGCGAGGATGTCCAGTTCGAGTCCGCCGAATTCTCGCGGGCTTTCCGGGTGCGCTCCGCAGACAAACGGTTTGCCTACGACGTATGCAATCCACAAATGATCGAATACCTCCTCGCCAACCGCGACCTGCAGGTCGAAATTCAGGGCCCGGTGATCCTGCTGGTGTTCGAACCGCAGTTGCCGGCGGGACAAATCGAATTCAATCTGCAACGACTGATTGAAATCCGGTCGCGCCTGCCGGATTATTTGTTCACAAACACATGAATCCAATCGTCCTGATCCTCTGTGCCGCCGTCGTTTTGTTGCCGGCCGTTTATGTGCTGGTGCAATACAACACGCTGGTCGGCCTGCGCAATTACATCCGCGTGTCGTGGAGCGACGTGGACGTGGAATTGAAACGGCGCTACGACCTCATCCCCAACCTGGTGGCCGCGGTCAAGGGCTATGCCGCGCACGAACGCGGGGTGATGGAACGCGTGGCCGAACTCCGCAACCGCTGCGCCGCCAACAACGGCCCGGTGGCCGACCAGTCCCGCGACGAAATCCAGCTCGTGGACGCGCTGAAACAACTGCTCGCGGTGGTGGAAAATTATCCACAGCTCAAGGCCGACCAGAATTTTCTCAAGCTGCAGACCGAACTGGTGAACACCGAGGACCGCATCCAGGCCGCGCGCCGGTTTTACAACGGCAACGTCCGCGATTACCGCAACAAATGCGAAACCTTCCCCAGCAACCTCGTGGCCAGGGGCTTCGGCTTCAAATCCGAGGGCGACTTTTTCAGCGTGCCGCCCTCGGTCCGTGATGTGCCGAACGTGGATTTTGCAACGTCGTGACCGCAAAATGACTTGCAGGAGCCGAGGTGACAGGCGCGCAATTGACGATTGACGCGGCGTGTCTGGATTGGGGAAGAGCTGGTAAATCGATTCCCCGTCAACCGCAATCTTAACTCTCGACTCGGCTGTGTTTCTTGCTAAATTTTTGCCATGGATGGAGACGAGCGCGATATTTTTCAATTCCTCAAGACCCGGGGAACTGATTTTGTGGCTGGCATGGAGATAGCCCGGCGTGCCGGCAACAAACAGAGATTTTACCAGGATCCCGACTGGGCAAAAGTGGTCTTGATGCGGATGCAGGAACGCGGGATTCTGGAAAGCGACCCTTCGGGGCGCTACCGCATCAAACCGGTTTCCCGAAAGGACAAACAAAAGCGCTGGGTGGCGCCGGACATCGCCAAAATCCTCCAGGAAAGCGGCGTGGAAACCGAAGCGGGCGGTGACATTGCCTCGGACGAGTTTTACGAGGAACTCTAGCGGCTCATCCGCCCGGCGCGACCGCCCAGCCGGAATGGCCATGCCGGAACAATTTCGTCTGGAACCAACATGTTCGCCGCGCTGCTCACCACGCTGCTGTTTTCCATCTCCGCCATTTGCGGCCATCGCACCTCGACACGGATGGGCGGCGTGGAGGCGAATTTCTGGCGCATCGTCGGCGCGATATTTTTTCTGGCGATCTGGGCGAACACTCTGGGCACGGGCACGAGCGGCGCGGGGTTTCCCCTTTTTGTCCTGAGCGGCCTGGCCGGCATCGGTCTCGGCGACACCGCGTATTTCCAGGCATTGCCGCGGCT
>JBEKSU010000177.1:0-7886 GCA_049516755.1 Verrucomicrobiota bacterium
CGGTTAGGACACCACCCTTTCACGGTGGTAGCCCGGGTTCGATTCCCGGTGGGGTCGCCAAACTGGATTTCTCCTCTTCTGCGCCGGCCGGTCAACCGTTTACGGCAGCGGCGGGCCAACCTTGATGCGATAAAACTGCACCGGGTTTGCGCCGGCATTCGTGCTCCAACTGAATGGCATTGTCGTTGGGTTGGTGATCAACAGCGTGTCCCAGTCCAACAAGTTCGTCGAACCCTGCACCGCATAGTCCGGCCCCACCTGGCCGTTGACGGAAAACCCGATTTGCCCACTGGTCAATGTCGGTACGGTGACGGTGGGTAAGACCAGCGGATTGACCGTCACGCTGAAGTTCTGCGTCGCGCTCAGGCTCGGCGTGCCGTTGTCCGTCACCACCACCGCAAACGGGTTGGTGCTGTTGGCCTGGGTGACCAGCGGACGCCAGTTTAGAATGCCGCTGCTCGCGCCGAGTGTCGCGTTGGTGGGCGCGATGGGCAGGCTGAAGGTCAGTGTTTGTGCCGGCACATCCGCATCCGTTGCGCTGTTCGTGATGCTTAAATTCACCCCCGCGTTGATCACGTAATTTGATATGGCGGCCAGGACGGGCGGGGTGTTGCTGATTAAAACCACCGGCGTGACGCTGGCGAGCGAATTGCCAAGGCGGAACTCGTCAACCGTCTGCTGGCCGCCGACATTGTAGGTCGAGTTCACCGCGCTGCTTTGAAAGCGGATGGCATTGATGGCGGACAAATCCTGGCCGGAGAACGTGAGGTTTGGCGTCCCAAGGCTGCCAACGCCAACCCCAAGGGGCGGGTTCAACCACACATTGATCGTGTCGGCCGTCGTCGTTGAATTGTCAATGGTCATCTGAACCAGGACGAAAAGCGTGGAACCGGTGTTCGCCGCCACCGTTGACTGCAATGGAGCCGTCGAGGACAGGGTGGTTCCACCGGCGATCACATTCCCATCCCAAAGGGAAAAGTTCGGGTTGACGGAACCGTTGTTGATGTTGGGCATGCCCAGATCAAGATATTCCGTTCCTCCTCCCGCCGTGGTTGCTCCGGCCATCAACATCAGGGAAGCCTGACGGTAAGAATTATTGCCCGTCCCCTGACCGCCCGTGTTGTTGCCCTGCCAAAGATAACTCATCCACAGTGTCTTCGAATTGGTTGCGGCCAGAGTGCCCAACGTGATAGTGGTGGCGCTGCCCAGCAACCGTTCCGGCTCAAGCGTCACGGTGGATGAGGTGTTGGAATCAATAATGCCGCCTCCCGAAGTCGCCAGGACATTTCCATTTCCATCCGTATAGCTCAAGCTGTTGGTATTGATGACGGTCAGGCTGCCCTTGTCGGTCCAGGGATAGCCCCAGCCGGTCCCCCCATTGTTGGTCAGGTTGATGGTGTTGGCATAATTAAAACCTTCATACAAAAACAATCCGGCGACGCTGGTGCCGAGGGGCGTGGCGCTGGCCTGGCTGGAGTTGAGGCTTTGCGTGCCCGGGGCCACCGTCGCGACCACATAGTAATAGGTCGTCCGGTTGGTTACATCGTCGTCCACATAACTGGTCGTCGCATTCGTGGCAATGCTGGTGTAAGGGCCATTATTCATGGTGGAACGTTCGACAATGTAGCCAGTCGCGCCCGCCGGAGCCGTCCAACTCAATAATACCTCTCCATCCCCCGCCGTGGCGGTCAGGCCGGTCGGCGCGGAAATCTGCGGCGTGGCGCTGGCCTGGCCAGAGAGGACGCTTTCGCCGATCGAGTTCGTTGCCGACACGACATAGTAGTAGGTTGTGCCATTGATCAGGCCGGCATCCACATAACTGGTCGCCGCATTCGTGGCGATGCTGGTGTAAGGGCCATTGTTCGTGGTGGAACGTTCGACAATATAGCCGGACGCGCCCGCCGAGGCCGTCCAACTCAACGAAACCTGGGTATTTCCCGCCGTGGCGGTCAGGCCGGTCGGCGCGAGCGGCGGCGTAACCGCGGTGGCCACGACGAGATTCACCTGTCCGGTGGTGCTGGTGTCGATGGCATAATTGTAGTCGGACGGCGTGGCGCCGAGTACCGGCAGATTTCCGCTCAAGGTTCCCGTGTAGGTCATCAGCGTGTAGGTGCCGTTGGTGAATCCGCTGCCGGCGAAAATATCGCTCGTGCCGCCGAGCGCCAGATTTCCGGCCACGGCCAGCGTGGTCGCATTGGTGCCCAGCGTAAAGTTTACCAGCGTGGTCGGGAACAGCGTGAGATTGTTGCTCACGGTGAAGGTGCTGGCGGCCAGAGTCAGCGGACCGTTGCCGAGCGCGTTGGTGTTTTTCAGCGCGCCGGCGGCGTTGTAAAACGCCAGCGAATTGCCGTAGCCATTGGTGGTCAGGCCGTCAAAGGTGAACAGCGTGTTGGTCGGTGCGCTGTTGGTGACGATGACCTGCGCGTTGAACAGCGCAAACGTGTTCGACGTGGCCGAAGGATTGAGGTTGCAATCAATGAACTGTGCGCCGCTGACGTTGTAGAGGTCAAAGCTGCGATTGCCGGTGATGTTGACCTTGTTGAAGACAATGTTCGTCGCAGGGGCTTCGGTTCGCGCCCAGATGATGCCGATGGGATAGCCGCTGATGGACGTGGCGGTGATATTGCTGAAGGTGATGTCGCGATAAATCGGCGTCAGGCTGTTCACCGCGGCCACGGTCTGCGTGGCGGCGTAGAGGGGCGAGATTTTGCTGGGCGTGCCGACTTCGGAGTAATAACTATAAATCACAATCGGAAATTCCACGTTGGTCATGCCGAGGTTGCAATAAGTAGCATTATCCACCAGACCGCCAAGGCCATCATCCGACTTGATACGAATGCCGCTCACGGTGCCATTAAAAGTGCAGTCGGTGACGAGCAGGTTCGTTATGATCACGGAAATACTGCTGCCAATGGAAACCCCGTGGCCGCTTCCAAAAGTGCAATGGGTGATGAGCAGGTCGTCAATCGGGCCGGTGGCGCCCAGGGCGATGTTGTCGTCGCCATCGCTGATGTGGCAATTCTCGATGATGGCATTGGTGCCGACAAAATTAAGACCGTCCGTATTGGGCGACGATGAGGACGTGTTCACCGTCAGGTTGCTGATGGTGATGTCGCCACTGTTGCCTCTTACGCCGCAGTGGTGATAAGGAGGATTTTGCAGAGTGATGTCATGGATATAAAGCCGGCTGACGTTATACAGGTCGATGATCATGGGACGACTAACGCTGTTGTCCGAGTTATAAGCAGACCACCAGGCGGCGCCCTGGCCGTCAATCGTGCCCTGGCCGCTGATTTCAATGTCATGTCCGGAAGTGCAATAGAGGAGAGGCTGGGCGTTGGTTGTGCCGCCCGGATAAGTCCCCAAAGGCAGCATCTGAAGCATCGCATTTGTGTCCACCTGCAAATTGATGCTGCTGAGCGGCGTGAGCGGCCCGCTCAAATACGTGCCGGCCGGAATTTCAACGACGCCGCCACCCGCCGCATTTGCCGCGTTGATGGCATTTTGGATGTAAATCGTATTGTCCGTTATCCCGTCGCCGATGGCGCCATAGTTTGTGACGTTAAAAACAGTGGCCGGAATGTTTGGCATGGCGGGGTTGGCGGCGCGCACCCACACAACCAAAACCAGCCAGATGGAAATACCCAGGAATGTTCTCTTCATGGAGCAGTTAAGATGATGCTTCTCTTTTGGTTTCGTGCCCACGACCAGCGCAGGCCTTCTTAGTAATTCTCTTCCGCCTCCACGAATTCGCAAGTCTTTTCCCGCTTCGCCACCGTTGTTTCTCCGGCACCGGTGGCGCTTCGTTGACATTTGCATCTTTCCCCAAGCTTATCCATCCCACGGTAAAACACCTCCTCTATCGACCCGCCGGGAGTCAAAATCTGCTGATGTTTTTGCGTTGCTGGATAGGAGTACACAAATGCGCTACATTACCGTTAGGATCGTCGCTTCGCCGGCTTGCCTTGCCTTTAACAAATCAACTCCTTCTTGTCATCAATGTCAGACGAGGCACAATGTGACCCGCTAATCCGAAACCCATGACAGTCATGGAAAAAGGTCTGGCAAAAAATCTTGAATGAAGACTCTTGGTATTGGTCTGGTGGGCGCGCGCCACGGCGCGCGAATGCATCTGGCAAATTATTCCAAACTATCGCCGGACCTTGTGGCCATTCGTGGAATCTGCTCCCGCACCCGGGAAAGCAGCGCCGCCCTGGCGCGCGAAGCCAGGGTCGAATTCGTTACTGACGACTTCAACGCTTTGCTGGCCCGGAAGGACATTGATGTGGTTGACCTTTGCGTGCCGCCGGCATTGCACCATGAATTTGCCGTCCGCGCCGCTGACGCCGGCAAACACATCATCATGGAAAAGCCGCTCACCGGATATTTCGGCATGCCCGGCGATCCCGAGCCCATCGGCACCCGCGTGCCGCGCGCCCGCATGCGCGAGGGCGCGCGCAAAAATGCCGAGGCGGTGCGCGAAGCCGTGCGCCGGAATCGCGTGCGATTTTGCTACGCGGAAAACTGGATTTACGCGCCGCCCATCGAAAAAATGCGGCGGCTCATCGCGGCGTCCAAAGGCTCAATCCTCGAACTTCGCGCCGAGGAAAATCATTCCGGCTCAAACTCGGTGTTTTCGCGGGACTGGAAATCGACCGGCGGCGGCGCGTTGTTGCGGATGGGCGTGCATTCCGTCGGCGCGTGCCTGCACCTGAAACAGTGGGAAGGCCAGCAACGGCTCGGCAAAGGCATCCCGCCCGTGTCCGTGCTCGCGGATGCCGCCGACCTGATCCACAGCCAGGCTTCCGAGCGGGCCCGGGAGGCGGGCGCGAACCGTTGGATCAGCGCCAATCCCGTGGACGTGGAAAACTGGGCCAACCTGTTGATCACCTACGACGACGGCTCGCGCGGCAACATTGTCGTGAGCGACGTCGGACTGGGCGGATTGAACACGCGCGTCACGGCTTTCCTGACCGATTGCGTCATCAAGGCAAACATGACTTCCAACGACGCCATCGAAACCTACGCGCCGGACCCGGCGGCGTTTCAAAGTGAATACTTCACGGAAAAACTCGAGACCAAGTCGGGCTGGAACCGGCCGAGCTGCGATGAAGACTGGTTTCGCGGTTTCTCCCAGGAGATCGAGGATTTCGTCGGCGCCATCCGCGAGGACCGGGAACCGCGCTCCGGCATCGACCTCGCTGTGGATTGCGTGAATGTGATCTATGCAGCGTATGAGTCCGCCGAAGCGGGTAGCCGCGTGACTTTGTAGCGGCGGTCTATGACCGTCGCTGGCCGTTGTAGCGTCGGCGCTGTGCGCCGATTCCGAGCCACAGGCTCGACCCTACAATAAATTGATGTTGCAATGATGAATATTATGATGAAGCACGCGTTTAAATTGTTGCTCTTGCCCCTATTGGGTTGTTTTCTCGCCGGCTGCGTCGCCTCCCGGCCTCCATCCAGACCCGTCTTCAACATCACCAACTACGGCGCCGTGGACAATCCCACGATATCCAGTGCTGACGCCTTCCATCGGGCCATCGCCGATTGCCAGAAAGCCGGTGGTGGAGTTGTCCGGGTTCCCGCGGGTCATTTCCTTACCGGGCCCATCGACATGATAAACAATATGACCCTTCAGGTTGATGAGGGTGCGGTGGTTCTATTCGAAACCAACCGGGCCGATTACCCCGACATCACCTCGCGTTGGGAAGGTCTCACCGAAAACGGCCCCCATCCCCTGCTCTTCGCCAACGGCCTTGCCAACATCGCCATCACCGGCCCCGGCACCTTTGACGGACAAGGTGCTCCCTGGTGGGCGAACATGGACATGGCCGAGCACGGCAACGCCCGGCCCGACCGCCCCATCCGCCGCCGCCCGATGATGGTCCAAATCAAAGATTGCAAGAACGTCCGCATTGACGGGCCCACTTTCATTAACGCCCCGTTCTGGCACATTCACCTCCTTTACAGCGAAAATATTGACGTCGGCCACTGCCGGATAATTGCTCCGCCCAATTCCCCGAACACCGACGGCTTGAACACCGATTCCTGCCGCCACGTGCTCGTGCATGATTGCTTTGCCGACGTGGGCGATGACGGCTTCGGCATCAAGTCCGGCCGTGACGAAGAAGGCCGCAAATTGAATCGCCCCACCGAAGATGTCACCTACCTCCGCCTGCACGTTGCCCACGGCCACAGCGTCTGCGCCATAGGCAGCGAAGAGTCCGGCGGCGTCCGCCATGTCCGGTTCCTCGATTGCGACGGCGACGGCACTGACAACGGTATCCGGATCAAAAGCACCCGCGGCCGCGGCGGCATCGTTGAGGACATTGTCGCCTCCAACATCCGTCTCCGGGACGTCCGCAATGCCATCATTCTCTCCCTGCGCTACACCAAGACCCCGGTGGAACCCTTCTCCGAGCGCACCCCACAATTCCGCGACATTCACATCGACCGCGTCACCGCCACCGGCGCCAACCGGTGTTGCGTCATCGAAGGTCTCGAAGAATGCCCCATTCAAAACGTCACGCTCAACCACCTCGACCTCGCCGGCACCAACGGCGTCACCTGCGCCTACGCCAGGGACATCGCCTTCAAAAACGTCCGCCTCGCCGCGCAGCACAACCCCTTCGTGGATGACCACTCGCAAAACATCCGGAGGCTGGACTGGAGCGAAGTCCCCTTCACCTCCGGCCCTTGACGGCAATTGCAGCCCATGCGCCGGCCCGAGACGAAATCCGAATCCGCACCGATGACAATGCCGGCCCCGGTCGCGGTCCGGTCACGTTTCCCGATCTGGCTGCTGCCGGCCTTGCTGGCGCTCGTGACGATTGTCCTTTACTGGCCGGCGACGCGCTGTGATTTCGTCAACCTGGATGATTCGCTCTACGTCGCTGAGAATCCTCACGTTCAGGGCGGTCTGACCTGGGCGGGGGTGAAATGGGCGTTTTCCAACACGGAACGAGCCGCCTATTGGTCGCCGATCATGTGGTTGTCGCACCAGTTGGCTTGCCAGCTCTTTGGGTCGAATCCCTGGGGCCATCATCTGATCAATATATTGCTGCACGCGGTCAACACGGCGCTGGTTTTTGTTTTGCTGCGCAGTCTGACCGGAGCGACCTGGCGAAGCTTTTTTGTGGCCGCCTTGTTCGGATGGCATCCGCTGCGGGTGGAATCGGTGGCCTGGGTCACGGAACGGAAGGACGTGTTGAGCACGTGCTTCGGGCTGCTCGCACTGCTGGCGTATGCGCGATACGCGGAAAAGTCCAAGGTCCAACCCGTCGCGCCGAAGCCGGGCGAAGGCGGAAGTCCAAAGTCCAAAGTTTATTACGGAATGGCGCTGGTGTTCTTCGCGCTGGGCCTGATGAGCAAGCCGATGCTGGTGACGTGGCCGTTCGTCCTGTTGCTGCTGGATTACTGGCCACTCAAACGATTTACGATTTACGACACCGACTCTGGTCGCGTGCTCGCGATTCATCGGAGTTTACGAATTACGATTTGGCCTTTGCTGCTGGAGAAACTGCCGTTCTTCGGGTTGGCCGCCGCGATGAGCGTCGTGACCTTCTTGACGCAGAAACTCGATGGTTCGGTGATCTCGATTAAAACCCTGCCCCTGGACGCGCGCGGCGGAAACGCGCTGATGTCGTATTGCCGCTATCTGGAGAAGCTGTTTTGGCCGGTGGATCTGACCGTTTTCTATCCGCATCCCGGACAATGGCCGATGGAGAAGGTGTTGCTGGCGGGTGCGTTTATTCTGGGCATTTCGGTGCTGCTGATTATGCAGTGGCGGCGATATCCATTTTTGACGATGGGATGGCTGTGGTACATCGGAACCCTGGTGCCGATGATTGGGCTGGTGCAGGCAGGGCGGGTGGCGATGGCCGACC
>JBEKSU010000178.1:0-7763 GCA_049516755.1 Verrucomicrobiota bacterium
AAGCGGCCGCTTCCGTTCCGGCGCAAACAACCCCTCCGCCGCGAGCTTTTGCTTGAGTTTCTCGAACGCGATTTGCAGCGCGCCGATGCCCTGCAACTCCACCGCGCGGACGATGAGCTGATATTGCCCGCGCGCCTCATAAACCGTCACGTCGCCTTGCAGCAAAACTTTCCGGCCGTCGGCCAGCAAGTCGCGATGCGAAATCTTCTCGCGGCTGAACAAAACGCAACTCAGTTGTGCCCCGGCGTCCTTGAGCGTGAAATAAATGTGGCCGGAGGATTGCTCGCGCAGGTTTGTAATCTCGCCCGTCACCCAGACCGAGCCGACCTGTTTTTCCAGCAACTGTTTGACCTGCGTCGTCAGTTCACTGACCGACAGCACACGCCGGCCCGCTTCCGCCGGAAACAGTTCACCGAAGTCCCATTGCGATTTGGATTGCTTGCCCATCTGATTCCTTCACCTCTTGCCGGAGGCAGGCGCTCGCAGCGAGTTGGCCACGCGGCGGAAGTGGTAGCCGAGGATGGCGAGTTCGATGGCGTGGGGGAACTGGCGCGGACGCCGGATGAGCGTGCCCCAAAACAGCCGCCAATAGCCGACGCGCCCCCGGTGCCACACGCCCAGCACCCAGAAGGATTTTAGAAATGCAATGATATCGGCACGGGACAACCGCAGGCGCGGACCGGTCGGACGATGGCTCTTGAGAAATGTCCGGATGCGCTGGTAATAATTCCGCGGCTCGTAAAGCTTCTTCACCAGTTCGCGGTAGCCGGATTGCAGAAATTCGCGGTTCAACTTGGGTTTGAAATTCAATGTGGCGTCGGAGTTGTTGCCGGTGCTTTCTGCTTCGAGCCGTCCCTCGTGCTTCAACCGCTGCCACAACCGCGTCTGGGGCAGCGCGCTCAACAATCCCACCATCGCCGTCGCCACGCCGGAGCGCTGGATGAATTCAAACTGCCGCTTGAAAATGTCGCTCTTGTCGCTGTCGAAGCCCACGATGAATCCGCCCATGACCTCCAGTCCGGCGTGCTGCAGCATCTGCACCGAGGCCACCAGGTCGCGGTTCCGGTTCTGGAGCTTGTGACATTCGTCCAGCGCCTCAACCGAGGGTGTTTCGATGCCCACGAAAACCTTTTTGAACCCGGCTTCCACCATCAGCGCGCACAACTCCGGGTCGTCGGCGAGGTTCATGGACGCCTCGGTAAGAAAGCCAATGCGGGTGCGCGTGCGCCGCCGCCATTCGATCAGCGCGTGAAGCAGCGTCTTCGTCCGCTGTTTGTTGCCGATGAAATTGTCGTCCACGATGAACACCATGTCCTTCCACCCGCGCCGGGCCAGCGCGTCCAGCTCGGCAATCAATTGCGCCGGCGCCTTCGTGCGCGGCACACGGCCATTCATCACGATGATGTCGCAAAATTCGCAATCGAACGGGCAACCGCGCGAGAACTGCACGGCCATCGTCACGTAATATCGGAATTTGATGAGGTCCCAGCGCGGCACCGGTGTCCGGGTGATTTCCGGCCGGTTGGTGCAGTGATAAACCGGTTGCAACCGGCCGTCGCGCAGGTCGGCCACCACCCGGGGCATCACTTCCTCGGCCTCGCCCAGGACGAAGTGTTGAATCTCCGGAAACGCCTCATGACCGGTGGTGAACAGCGGCCCGCCCGCAATGACGGTTTTGTTCAGCGCCGCGCAACGTGCCATGATTTCGCGGACGGATTCCTTTTGCACAATCATGGCGCCCAGCAGCACATAATCCGCCCAGCGCAGGTCTTCATCCTTGAGCCGCTCCACGTTCAGGTCCACCAGCTTGAGCTGCCACTCCGGCGGCAGCATCGCGGCCACCGTCAGCAAGCCCAGCGGCGGCATGGACGCCTTTCGGGAAACGAAACGCACGGCATGTTTGAAACTCCAAAACGTGTCGGGCGTCCGCGGGCTGATAAGGAGTATTTTCATATCAACGGTGAAACGGAGAAGCCGTCAACTCGAACCTAGGCCCGATGCGGAGGTTCCGCAACGTAAATTTCTGAATCTTTCGACGCGCCACGGGAGCAACCGGTCATTCGAGCACAATGCCGACCGGACAGTGATCGCTGCCCAACACGTCCGGCTGGATGAAGGCGCGTTTGAGCCGCGGGCGCAGGGATTTTGAAATGAGGAAGTAGTCAATGCGCCAGCCGACGTTCCGGGAGCGCGCGCCGGACATCGGACTCCACCAGCTGTAATGTCCCCCGCCCGGCTCAAATTCGCGGAAAGTGTCGAGAAATCCGGCCTGCACGAAGGCACTGAACCCGGCGCGTTCCTCGGGCGTGAAACCGTGGTTGTGGACGTTGGCCTGGGGATTGGCGAGGTCGATTTCCGTGTGCGCCACATTGAGGTCGCCGCAAAAAATCACGGGCTTTATCTTCTCCAGCTTTTTGAGGTAACGAAGAAAATCGCGGTCCCATTGCTGGCGGTAGGCAAGCCGGGTCAGTTCGCGTTTGGAATTGGGCACGTAAACGTTGACGAGAAAAAAACCGGGAAACTCGGCGGTGAGTACACGGCCCTCCTGATCGTGCCCGGCGATACCGATATGCGGCACAACCTTCAACGGACGCGTCCGGGTGAAAATGGCGGTGCCGGAATAGCCCTTTTTCTGCGCCGAATTCCAGAACGTCGTATAGGTTACCGGCCAGAGCTGCTCGACATCGTCGGGACTGCACTTGGTCTCCTGGAGGCAAAGCACGTCGGGTTTCTCCGCGTCGAGATAATCGAGGAAATTTTTCTTCAACACGGCGCGCAAGCCGTTGACGTTCCAGGAAATCAATTTCACGGCGGGAAGCTTATTGAAAAACAGCCGTCACGCAAAGTCGCAGTTTGGATCGTGCGGCGAAATACTTTATGAACTACCATTTTGACATCGTTGAAACCAAATCACCGGTTGCAGCGTCCAATGCATTGATGAAAACAACGTTCCTGACATTGGCGATCTTGCTTTCACTGGCGCGGCCGGCGCCGGCGCAAACCAACGAAACCGGTTTGACCGACACGAAGCCGCTGCCGACGATGGATTTTCTGCTGCAAAAGGTGGTCGCCCGAGCCGTCAACGACGAAGACAAAAACGACAACCTGTTCGACATGAACTATCAATACACCCGCACGCGGACCTGGGAATACCGCAACAGCCAGGGTGAATTGAAGAGCCGCGAGGAAAAAAGCGGCCTGGAAAACAAACCACAGCGTCTGGCCGCCCGAGCCGCCGGGCTTTCCGCTCAAAAAAAGTCCGCCCCGCCGAAAAACGAACCGCTCTCGGAAACGCATTCCAACATCCGCGGTAAGGCGCTGAAGGTGAAGGATTATTCCATCCCGAATCTGGTGAAACGGTTTCAATTGACGCTGGTAGGGCGGGAAATGTTGAATGGCCGGCCGGCGCTCGTGGTGGATTTCAAACCGCTCAACGACCATCTTCCAGTGAACCAGTTTGCCGACAAGTTCATCAACCAGGCCGCCGGCCGCGTCTGGATTGACGAGGCGGACTACGCCATTGCGCAGGCGCACATATATCTCACCAAGCAGGTCAACGTCCTGGGCGGCCTCGTCGGCGCGGTGTGGAAGTTCACTTACGAATTCACCCGGCTGCGGACGCCGGAAGGCTACTGGTTTGCGCGCCGCCTGGACTGGCACCTCGAAGGCCGCGAAGTGGTGTTCAATCGCATCGTGGATTATCACGAGCGGAAACTGGACGAACAGAAAATCATCGCGCCGGCCGTGGCGCATTGATATTTCCGGAACCGGTTGTTCACGCGGCTTGAAAAACCACCACGCTCAACGGCGGCAGGCAAAATTCAGCGGAATGTTGCTGGTTGTGGCAGGGAACGTTTTCGGCGGTGACGCCGCCTAAATTCCCCTGGTTGCTGCCGCCATAAATCTCCGCGTCGCTGTTCAACACTTCACGCCATTGGCCGGCGCGCGGCAGGCCGATGCGATATTTTTGGCGCAGCACCGGCGTGAGGTTCAGGATGACGACCAGAGGGTTCGCGCCGTCGGCGGTCTGGCGGAGGAAGGACAGCACGCTGTTTTCACGGTCGGCGCAGTCAATCCAGTTGAAACCGCCGTGGTCGTAATCGCCCTGCCAGAGCGCGGGGGTGGCAGCGTAAAGTTTGTTCAAATCCTCGACGAATTTTTGCAGGCCGCGATGAAACGGTCCGGCATCGAGCAGCCACCAGTCGAGCTGGCTGTTCTCGTTCCACTCGGTGCGCTGGCCAATTTCGCCGCCCATAAACAACAGCTTTTTGCCGGGGAACAACCATTGATACGCGAGCAGCGCCCGCAGATTGGCAAATTTTTGCCAGTCGTCGCCGGGCATCCGTCCCAGCAAAGACGCCTTGCCGTGGACGACCTCGTCGTGTGACAGCGGCAGGATGAAATTTTCGCTGTGTTGATAAAGCGTCGCGAACGTGAGGTCGTTCTGGTGGTATTTCCGGTAAACGGAA
Source organism: Verrucomicrobiota bacterium (assembly GCA_049516755.1). Taxonomy (GTDB): domain Bacteria; phylum Verrucomicrobiota; class Verrucomicrobiia; order Limisphaerales; family UBA11358; genus UBA11358. The sequence continues at coordinate 4,470 of JBEKSU010000178.1, forward strand.
TCGCGCTTGAAGTAGTCGAGCGTGTCGTGCATCCAGCCCATGTTCCACTTGAAGGAAAAGCCCAGCCCGCCGAGATACGGTGGCCGCGTCACCTGCGGCCAGGCGGTGGATTCCTCGGCAATGGTGACGATGCCGGGAAATTCCGTGTGTGCAACGTAGTTGAATTTTCGGAGAAATTCGATGGCCTCCAGATTCTCCCGTCCGCCGAACTGGTTGGGAATCCATTCGCCTTCCTTACGCGAATAATCCAGGTAGAGCATCGAGGCCACGGCATCCACCCGCAGGCCGTCAATATGAAAGCGGTCGAGCCAGAACAGCGCGTTGGCGGTGAGAAAATTGTTCACTTCGTGGCGTCCGAAATTGAAAATGAGCGTGCCCCAATCCTGATGCGCGCCCTTGCGCGGGTCTTCGTGCTCGTAAAGGGCGGTGCCGTCGAATTTCGCCAGCGCCCAGTCATCGCGCGGGAAATGCGCGGGCACCCAGTCCACAATCACACCGATGCCCGCCGCGTGCAGCGCGTTGACGAGGAATTGGAAATCCTCCGGCGTGCCGTAGCGGCTCGTGGGCGCGTAGAAACCGGTGACCTGATAGCCCCACGACGGATAAAACGCGTGCTCGGCCACCGGCAGGAATTCGACGTGTGTGAACCCCATGCGCTGGACGTAAAGCACGAGCGGTTCGGCCAGTTCGCGGTAGCTCCACGATTCATTCGCCGTTTTTTTCCGCCAGGAACCGACATGGACCTCATAAACGCTCATCGGCGAGCGCAAGGCATCGCGTTCGCGGCGCCGCTGCAACCAGGCCGCGTCATCCCACTTGAACCGGCGCGTGTCCCAGACGATGGCGGCGTTTTTCGGCGGCACCTCGAAGAAAAATCCACAGGGATCGGTGTTCAGCTTGATGCGGCCATGCGCGTCGCGAATTTCAAATTTGTAATGCGCGCCGACCCCGACGCCTGGAATAAAAATCTCCCAGACGCCGGACGCGCCGAGCAACCGCAGGGGATGAAACCGTCCGTCCCAATGGTTGAAATCGCCAACGACGCTGACGCGCTGGGCGTTCGGCGCCCAGACGGCGAAGCTCGTGCCGGGCACACCGTCAATCGTGCGCAACTGGGCGCCAAGTTTTTCGTAAATGCGGCGCTCATCGCCTTTGCCGAACAAAAACAAATCCGATTCGCCCAACGTCGGCAAAAATGAATACGCGTCGCGAGTGCGGCGGGTCTGACCCTGATGATTCGTGATCACCAGGTCGTAGGCGTAAACGCGGCTGGCGGATTTTGTGGTGCCTTCAAAGAGTCCGCTTTCGTGAATGCGCTTGAGTGCGAAACTGGGTTTGTCTTTCTCATGGACCGGCTGGACTTCGACCTTGGCGGCATCGGGCAGGAACGCGCGGACGACGAGACCCGCACCGCCGCCCAACGGCTGCATGCCGAGCAGCGAGTGCGGCGACTGATGCATCAGTTCAACCAGGCTGTGCAGTTCATCTTTGGTCAGCAACATGGCGGCAAAAGACTAGCAGGGTTTTTTCGCCAAGGCACGGGAAAGTAATCACCCGGGCGCGAATTTCAAAAATGGCCCCAGCCGGGGCACCGGCCATAACTGTCTTTTGCCGACCATGGCAAGGAAGTCGGGCGCGGGCTCGTCCATCTGCGTTGCGTGCAAGCTGTGATGAGGGGGAAACGGCCCGGGCCGGTTTTGTTAATAACTTACTTTCTGTTAATAAGTAAATTTGTGTTCGAGGAAAATGGGCATATCATTGGTTCTTGTAACCAGCCACAATGCCAGCATCGGGAAATCAAGCGCGGCGGATTTTGGTGGTGGACGACGAACCCGCCGTCTGCGATGCCATCAAGATGATGCTCAAGTTTGACGGGCACGAAGTCCAGACAGCCACCGGGTACAAAGAAGCCCTGTCCCTGCTTGAGCAGGACAGGTTTGACCTGGTTACAGTGGATTATGCCATGGTGGGAATGAAAGGCGACGAACTGGCCGCCAGCATCAAGCAGCGTCTGCCCCATCAGCCAATCATAATGATTACGGCCTATGCCGAAATGTTGAAGTCATCCGGCAATTCGCTCGCCAGCGTGGACTGCATCATCAGCAAACCCTTCATGCTCGAAGACCTGCGCAATGCCATTATCGAGGTGTTGCCGGGAAGCTGAGGATTGGAACCCAGGCATTCAACTGGTTCCAAACGGCAGCGCCGCCTTACCAAGTCAAAGCTTTACGAAAATTCGTTCGAGCTGCTGCGCGTGCGCGTCCAGCGCCCCATCGGTCCACACCACGAAATCGGCGCGGGAAATTTTTGCTCCACCGGCCATTGCGCGGCCAGGCGCTGAGTGATCGCTGAATCCCGCCCGCCAGGTTCCATCGCATCCATGCTTGCTGTAAAGTGGCCAGGTCACGCTCCCACACCGTCACGACGAGAGCTTCACGGCGAGCGGACACGGTAGAAGCGTTGCGGACCGTTGGTGATAGCGGTGCTGAACTGGAACAAGCCGGGAGCGATATTCGCGGGCACGCCGGCCACGGTCCAGCCGGCCATCGGCAACAACAGGTTGGTGGTGGTCAGCACGGTGAAAGTCACACCCTGGTTGTTGCTAAAGGCAAACTGGAATGTGCCATTACCCGGCGTCGTCACGCCGAAAAGCGTTGGCGGCGTGACGGCCACGGCTGCCTGCGTGATGGAAATGGGTTGACCAAGCAGGGTGATATGGGCCGTGCGGCTGGAGCTGCCGGGGTTGGCGGTGAAGGCAAAGCTCACCACGCCGTTGTTGATGCCGCTGATGGTCAGCCATGGCTGGTCACTCGTGGGCGCGAACGGGGCGAGCAGATTTTCTGTGGCGGGCAGCACCACCGGCAACACATCGCTGCCAGCGGCAGAACCTTCCAATCTGGCTGTTGGATCTACAAAGGCGCGGGGTAGTTCTTTGATGGCGTTGTTGAAGTAGTCAGCGATATAAACATTGCCTGCGCCATCCACTGCCACACCATAGGGATTCCACAATCCCGAGGAGACCAGCGTGGTGACGGTATGGTTGGCCGCTGTCCACTCCTTGATCGCGGTGTTGTGGTAGTCGGCGATATAAACATTGCCCGCGCCATCCACCGCCACGCCAGTGGGAAAGCTTAATCCCGAGGAAACCAGCGTGGTGACGGTGTTGTTCACCGCCGTCCACTTCTTGATCGCGTTGTTGCCGGAGTCTGTAATGTAAACATTGCCTGCGCCATCCACTGCCACGCCTTCGGGGTAGCTCAATCCCGAGGCGACCAACGTGGTCACGGGCACCGG
>JBEKSU010000179.1:0-7720 GCA_049516755.1 Verrucomicrobiota bacterium
ACGGGATGTATTTGAACGGGCTGATTCTGGTTTCCGGCGTTCTGGATTTTGCCACCATCTGGAACAACGCGGGCAATGACGTGCCGTATCCGCTTTATCTGCCCGCCTACACGGCGGCGGCGCACTTCCACAAAAAACTGCCGCCCGACCTGCAATCCGACCTGCCCAAGGCGCTCGCCGAAGCGCGCGGGTTTGCCGGCGGCGAATACGTGGCCGCCCTGCACCAGGGCAAATCGCTGCCCGCCGACGAACACCAGAAGGTCGTGGCCGAACTCGCCCGGCTTACCGGCCTCACGCCACAGGTCATCGAAGACAATCATCTGCGGATTGACGAGGACGTGTTCCGCAGGCAATTGCTGCACGATCAGGGCCTGATCCTCGGCGCTTACGACGCGCGCATCACCGGACGCGATGACGACCCCGCGTCGCCGCAACCCGACTTTGACCCGTCCAGCGCGGCCACGCTCGGGCCGTTTTCCGCGGCGATGAACAGTTATGTGCGGGGAGAATTGAAATTCGAGGATGATCTGCCTTATGAAATCCTGGCCGGCGTGCAGCCGTGGAATTACGGCGTCCGCAACAACTACGCCAGCGCCGGGGAAAAGCTCGCCTCGACGATGAATCAAAATCCCTACATGCGAATCCTCGTGCTGGGCGGGCGGTGCGACCTGGTCTGTCCGATTGACACGATGCGCTACGCGCTGGAACACATGTCGCTGGACGCCGCCTACCGGACCAACATCACCTACGCCGGTTTTGACGCCGGCCACATGATGTATGTCAACCTGCCCGACCTGCAGAAATTGCAGAAGGACCTGGAGAATTTCCTGAAATGATTTTCGTAGCAGCCGGCGTGAGCCGGCTCATTCTTTGAAATCTGAGCGAACTGACGTTCGCTGCTACAATTCATTCATGGACGCGGATCAGGGTTTTAATGACACGATTGCCCGCGGCCATGGATTGGAACAGCTCCGGCAACTGTGAAAGGGGACATTCGCCATCCACAAAATCCGCCGCGCGAATCGCGCCGGCTTCGATGAATTCCAGCGCCCGCCGGATGGTGCGCGGTGTGTGATGGAAGCTCGCGAGCAGGGTGAGGTTGGAATAATGGATGAGCGTCGTGTCGAGCGTGATGGTGGTGCCGGACGGGCAGCCGCCAAAAAAATTCACCGTGCCGCCTTTGCGCACGAGATGCGCGGCGGCCTCCCAAACCGCCGGGTGGCCGACCGCCTCAATCACCGCGTCAAAATGCGTTTTCGTTGTTTCGCGCAGCCGGGTGACCAGGCCGCTGCCGTCGCCAATGTCCACGACCTCATGGGCGCCGAGCCGTTGCGCGGTCTCCAGCCGGGGGGCGCGCCGGCCGGCGACGGTGACGTGGCAGCCGAGATTTCTGGCGAGCACGGCGAACATCAAGCCAATCGGCCCGGCGCCGATGACCAGCACGTTTTGTCCGGCGCGCAGTTGCGCATCCTCGACGCCCTGCACGACGCAGGCCAGCGGCTCGACGAGCGCGGCGTCGCGGAAGTCGGTTTCCGGCCTGAGGCGCAGGAGATTTTTTTGGACGAGCCGCGCGGGAACGGCGATGGATTCGGCATAGGCGCCGTTGAGAAACAACAGGTCCTCGCAAAGATTTTCCTGGCCGGCGCGGCAATGAAAACAGCCGCCGCACGGCGCGGAATTGGCCACGACCACCCGGTCGCCGATTTTCCAATTCCAACCTTGGACTTCGGGCTTTGGACTTTGGACTTCACTAATAACGCCGGCGAACTCATGGCCGAAGGCGGCGGGGGGCACGATCATTTTGGCATGATAACCGCGTTTGAAAACCTTCAAATCCGTGCCGCAGGTGAGAGCGGCCTCGATGCGGATGCGGACTTCGCCCGGCTTGAGCGCGGGCGGCGCGACGTCCTCAATTTGAATTTTTTCCCGGCCGTGCAGGATGGCGGCTTTCACGCCGGGAGTTTAGGAGTGCGGGCGGGCGGGCGGAAGGAATTTCCCGATGAGAATGGGGCGTGATGCCCATTGCCGGAGACCATCGGAGCGGCGGCGGCGTTGCCGCGACACTTTGATTTCATCCGGCAAACGTTTACAAAAAAAGGGCCGCGGCGCACCGCGGCCCTGCCAAAATGAGGCTCAAATCATTGGCCCGTCCATTGCTGGCGGAGGACTTTTTTGAATTGCGGCGTCATCGGCGGCAGTTTGGCCTGGCTGAGATAGTTCGTATCAAAGGACCAATTGCGCGTGGGCTTGTCGTAGTAAGCCCCGGGCATCTGCCAGTAATTCGTCGCGTATATGCTGGGGAACAAAACAATGATTGAACCATTGTACCAAAGGGTGGAGCTGCTCCAGTTTTCTTCCAGACGCAGGAAGTTTTCCACGCCGCCGCTGTAGCAGCCGCCGGAGGGGGCCCCGGTGAAATTGGTGGATTGGACAATGCCTTCAATACACGCGGCATTGATGGTGGTGGCGGAGGCAGCCGAGCGGGAAGAATAGCTGCCCCCTTTGGCGTAAGCGCCTATGTTATCCTGCCAACTGCTGGAAAGGATGGTGATGGCATCGGCCAAAAACGCGGCGGGGTAGGTGTTGGCGGTGTTGTGTGTCGCGGCGGATGCATTGGCAGCACTGCCAACTGTTTGGACGTTGTAATTACCTTCAACATAAAGCGGAAACGGCGTGGCGATGGTGAGGCCCGCGGATGGCAGTTGTTGTCCGTTGACAATGCGCACGCACGGAAGCTGCGAAGGGGTGCGAGGAACAAAGTTATAGACGTAAATACCGCTGATGCTTTTGCCTTTGCTGGAGGTGCCGCTGTTGTTCAAGGTGCAATAATTACTTCCACCCAATGAAGTAGTGTTGGTGAGCCAGGTGCAGAGCTTGGCGATATCTATCTGAATGGCACAATTGGTGTCGGTTTCGCGGAAATCGTAAAACGTGACGTTGGTCACAAAGGAAAAGCACATGTTGGTCGCGTATAATGTATTGGTTGATTTTGCGTGGGTGGTTACATTGGTGGTTATAGAGACACCGTTGGAATAAATATTCAAAATCGCATCGGGCGGGACAATTTGAAAAACCGGCTGGGGACTCAAGAATTGGTTTTGGTAGACAACGGTGATATTGGTGCTGACAGTCGAATTGGTGCCAAGATTGATGGCGTTGGCGGTGTTGGAGATGATGAGGTCGGCGGCATTCATCATGTAAACCAGGCCGTTGGTTGAATAGGCGGCCGCAGACCCCGGGGCATAGGCCGAGGGCGGCGGCTGGAGGATGGCCTCAACGTTGGTGGCGTTGTTATTGGTCTGGCTGTTGGCGCCGATGGGCAGGATGATTTCGGGCGCACCGGAAAGCGGCTTGCCGCCGTTGCCGGTAAAGTTGTATGTGGGCGTCTTGGGAGACGCGTTGGCGTTGCCGGTTTGGTCCCCATTTGGATCCGGCTTAAGGTTAAAGGTTCCGGCGCAGACAACGGTATCATTAAATGTCACCGTAGCGGTCGAATCGAACCAGATGTTTCCATTGGAGTATGTCTTGCCGCCAATCGTCATTGCCGAACCGGGGGCCATGTCCAAATCCATGTTGTAGAAGATGGCGTATTGGAAAACGGGGATGGAGGCCGCCTGAAATGCCAGACTGACGGTGGCCGGTACAAAGAGCGGCACGTTGGCCGGATTGGACTGGTTGGTGGATGGCGTGGCGGTGGCGGTAACCAGGCAGTTTTGCGGCAAACCATACAGATTGGCGAAACTCACACCCAAGTTGGTCATGGTGGGCGGCTGTTGGCTGTAATAGACGGAGATTTGACCGGCCACGCCATTGGTATCGGTGAATACGTATTGGATGGGCCAGTTGGTCTGTAAAGTTGACGGTATGGCGGCATAACTCGAAGCCGCTTGAAAAGATTGATGGAGAAAATCGTAATCCATGTGGGCGAAAGTATATTCGGCGGCAGCCTCGGCGGCGTATTCGCTCGAAATGTATTGTATGTTGCTCCGGGTTACCTTGGCGTTGCTGGAGACCCAATACATCAGGCTGCCAAAGGCCAGCAGGGTGGCAGCCAGGAAGCACATCACGATCAGCAAAGCGAAGGCTGATTGATTCTGCCGGACGGGTTTGAATGTAATTTGCATGATACTACTCCTTTGTTTAATCAATTTCCGGGGCCCGCATTGAGACTTTCGTCCGCAACTGGTAATAATCATACGCATTAAGCGACTGGCCGCCGATGACGGCGACGGGATATTCCCATTGCGAGAATTGCAATGTGACCCGGAAGCATTGATTATACATGCTGTTTGTCAGGATATTGTTGGTGTAGTCCTCGGCGTCGAAAACGATCAGGTTCGTGATATAACTGGCCAGCGTGAAGGTGGAGTTGTTGGTGCCGATGACAATGTTGTTACTATAATTGTATGTCATGGCATACTCCATCAGGACATTGGTGCCGGGGGTTGAATTGGTGTCCAGATAGTAATAAACCATGAAGGGTATCGTGTTCGTGCTGGAAAGAACGGCCGGGCTGGTAATAACTTGCAACGCATCGCCCTGCGCCGCATTGGTACCTGTAATTGGCTGAAACGGGGGAGAGGAGCTGGCCGACCAATTTCCCACATACACCTGGTTTGCCTCCCGGATCTGGTCCCGGATTTGATTCATCACTTTGCGGCCGCCCGCAGTGGCTGATATCTTGGTTGCCGCCAGCGTGTAGATGCGCAATCCGAAAATTTGCAGCTCGACCAGCCAGATGATCACAAAGGCAAAAATCGCCACTGCGGTTACCATTTCCACGACCGTAAAAGCGGATACTCCCGTCCGGGGAGCGGCCGTCCGGGGCGATGATGTTTTTGAAAAAAGTTTCATTGGTCAGGGGCGCGCAGGGTGAATACGAAATTGCTGTACAACGTCCCGGTCAGCGGGAACGTCCAGTAAGCCACCGAGGAAATTTGCCGCACGGGCGGGTTGGCGGAAACGGACGTGATGGTGACGTAGTTGGTGACGGGAATTTGTGAGCCGGTGGAGGGGACGTCAAGCGTGTCAATGTTGACCCAGGGGGTTACCGCCCCGCTGGAGTTGGTGGTCAGAGAACATTCATCACTCGTTCCCGGCCCGTTCGTTGGCGGATAAGCCAGAGAGTTCCATTCACATGACCGTACCTGTTCAAGTCCCTGGGAAGCGGCCGATTGCGCAGCCAGCGACATGGAACTGTATTCAGCCATTCGATTGGCCTGCACGTATCCGTACATCAGCCCCGACAACACCAACGACAGGATGACAAAGGCCACCAGGACCTCTATCAGCGAGAATGCGTTGGCGGCAATCCGTTTGTCGGCTTGTTTAAGATGAACCACCATAATGGATGAACTTTCGTTTGCGCCACCGGCTGTTTTTTTTGCGCACCAGATAATGGTTTTTAGCATGGCACGTGCCATCGTGAGAGAGGTGGTCCTTATTTAAAGCCCTTGCCCCTTGTATCGCGCGCCCTGGCGCGCCAAGGCGATGAAGACTGCAAACGCCAACCCAAATTAACTTTTTCAAGCACCGGCTGCCGGACAACAGCCCTTCATTACTCCGGCCCTTCCTGTCCTGAAATTGGACAATAAATCTGGTGTGCCAGGGATTTCTGGCAGAGGAAAAGCTTCCGGGTCAAATTGAAATTCGCCGGCTTGGCGGTGCCTTCACAAAATTCGTCTCCCGCAAATAAATCGGTTCCAGCTTGTCGCCCGCCACAAAATCGTTCCGGTTCAAGGCGAGTTGCCCCAAGACCGATGCGCGCGGGAAGACCATCCGGCCGTTCGGAAACCATCGCGTCACCTCCGGTCCAATCAATATTTCTTTCAAGCTGGCCCGCGATTCCATCTCCGCCCGCGTCACAATCTGCAGCGGCTCGACTTCCTTCCAGGCCGCCGCCGAAATTTCGTACGCCGCCAGATAGAATTCATTCCGTTGTGCGTCAATCACCACGTTCACGCGGCCGGAAATTTTTTCCGCCTGCGCCTGCGCCGCCACACATTCCGCACTGCCGATGCCCAGCATCTTCACTCCGCCATTACGGGATGCCAGTTGCCAGCCTTGCGCCACTGAAAGCGCCACCCGGATGCCGGTGTAGGAACCGGGGCCAAGACCGATGACCATCACGTCAATTTGTTCGCGCTCGATTTTGGCTTCGGCCAGAACTTTTTCAATCATGCTGAAAACCCGCGTGCTTTGACCGCCGGTTTCGATGGTTTCACAAATCACGCCTTCGGTGGCAAGCACGGCCACGCTCCGTTGCGGTGAAGAAAATTCAAGCGCCAAAATCGTCATAAATAATTTTCCGTTCCGACTCGCCAATAATTTCAATTTTTACCCATCGTTCTTTTTCCGAATTGGATGTTGGATGTTGGATGTTGAACGTTGAATGTTTTCCAAGCCGTCTTTCCGCCCATTCAATCACCGTCACGCCGTCCGGCTGCAGGAATTCCTCCAGTCCGGCGGACACCATTTGCCCGCGCGTTTCGAGCCGGTACAAATCCAGATGAAACAGCCGCAGCCTTCCGCCGCCATATTCGTTCACCAGTGTGAACGTTGGCGAATGCACCCGCGCCGTGATGCCGAGTCCGCGAGCGATGCCTTTTACTAGTTGCGTTTTGCCCGCGCCCAAATCGCCGGACAAACCGATGACCAGTCCGTGTTGTGCCGCGCATCCCCAGCGCTCGCCGAGTGATTGGGTCTCCGCCGGACTATGCGAAATGAATTCAGCCATGAATAATGTAGCGCAGGCGTCTCGCCTGCCCGGTTGATGCCTTCACTGTTTCGTGCCGGCGGGACGCCTGCGCTGCTTTAAGATGCAAAGTGAACGTAGCCATGAGCCGTGAGGGGCTGGGTGCCGGTTCGGTCGCGAATGGAGACGCCTTCCCCCGCCGTGATTTTGCCGATGCAACTCAATTTCAGTTTCGGGAATTGTTTTTTCCACGCGTCGAGCAATTTCACCGCGTCGGCGCCCGCCACCGTGAACAACAGTTCAAAATCCTCGCCGTCGGTCAACACCGCGACGAACGGCGGCCGGGCGGAGGAGCTTTCCTTCGCCCGCAATTTCGCCGCCCGGCTGATCGGAATGGCCGGCTTGAGCAACTCCGCGCCGGCGCGGCTCGCTTTCAAAATATGCCGCAAATCGCCCGCCAGCCCGTCGCTCAAGTCAATCATGGCGTGAATGGAAAAGTTTTCCGCGAGCCACCGCGCCTCGGCCAGACGCGGCTCAAATTCCAGATGTTTGCCCGCCCGCGAGCCGCCGAGCTCGCCCGTCACAAAAATGGCATCGCCGGCTTTCGCGCCGGAACGCAGCACGGCTTTTCCGCGCGGCGCAAAACCCAGCAGCGCGATGGAAATCAAAATGCGCTCCGGATTCGTCGTTGTTTCGCCGCCGACAATGGCCACGCCGTGTTCCTGGGCCGTGGCGCTCATGCCGCCGTAAATGGCCTCGATGAATTTCACGTCGAACTTTCGCGGCAGCGCGATGGTCACCAGCGCGGCGGTGGGCGTGCCGGCCATCGCGGCGATGTCGCTGAGGCAGCGGGCCAAAGCTTTGCGCCCGATTTTTTCCGGCGGCGTTCCCTGGGTGAAATGAACGCCTTCGACAACCGCATCCGTTTTGAACAGCAGCCATTGGTCGGGCAGACCGAAATCAAGCACGGCGCAATCATCGCCCGCGCCGGTCACGACATTTCGGTTTGTCGGCAGCGATTGAGTC
>JBEKSU010000180.1:0-7676 GCA_049516755.1 Verrucomicrobiota bacterium
GCAGCAACCGTCACCTCTATCATTGATATTCGCCCAATGCTGGTCGAATTAGTGATAACGGTGATAATTTTTGGGGTTATGTTTGTGATATTCAAAACCCAAAAGAAAAAGAACTGATATGGTCGAAACGCCCAAAGTCGGCAGACCCGCACTCCCTAAAAAGGAAAAGCGTGGCAGGTTCATTTCCACGCGGATTTCGCCGCCGGAATACGATGAAATCATGGTGGCTGTAAAAGCGTCCGGCATGGCCAAAACTGAATGGGTGAGGACGAAGCTGATTGCCGCCGCACGCCGTGCTTAAAAACCATTTCAAATGAAGCCATTAACCAGCAATCAGCCTTGGGTTTGTGAAAGACATAATCCCGACACCAAATTTTTTCCATGTCTCACAGGTTCAACTACTTAAGCAAGGCTTCGGCGTGCTTCCGGGCGGCGTCACTCTGGCCACCGAGCATGCGGGCCAGCTCGGTTATGCGGGATTTTTTGTCGAGCAACCTGATGTCCGAAATCGTGCGGCCATCTTTTATTTGTTTGGTCACGACGTAATGCGCATCGGCGGGCGCGGCAACCTGCGGCAAATGTGTGATGCACAACACCTGCCGCCGGGCGGCAATCTGTTTCATCTTCTCGCCGACCACATTGGCCGTCTCGCCGCCGATATTCGCGTCCACTTCATCAAAAATCAGCACCGGGATTTCGTCTTCCGCGGCGAGCACGGTCTTGAGTGCCAACATAACGCGGGCCAATTCGCCGGAGGAGGCGATGGCGCGGAGCGGTTTGGCGGGTTCGCCTGGATTGGGGGCAAATTGAAATTCAATTTCGTCGAAACCCGTTTGTTTGATTGTAGGGGACGACGCAAGGAGTCTGGGGTTTTCGCTTGATTTGAGACTCGTCGCCTCACCTCCTACTGGATCCGTTATAATCGCCACGTCAAACCGGCACTGCTTGAAGCCCAGATCGTCGAGCTGTTTGCCCACGGCTTTCGCCAGTTGCGGAATCACCTTGCGGCGTTTGGTGGAAAGCTCCCGGCCCTGGCGTAACAACCCGGCATCCAGTTTTTGCAACTCGCCGTTAAGCCGCGCCAGTTCGCCGTCACGCTGTTCCAGGATTTCGAGTTTGCGCTTCGCGGCGTCGCCGAACGCGATGACCTCGGCGAGCGTCGCGCCGTATTTGCGTTTGAGCGAATGGATGAGATCGAGCCGTTCCTCGAGCCGTTGAAGTTGCGCGGGGTCAACGTTCACCTTCTCCGCGTATCGCGAAAGTTCGGACAGCAATTCGCGCAGCGCTGACGCCGCCTGCCCGTGCAAATGAACCAGCGCGTCCGCGCCCGCGTCCACGCGCTGCAATTCCTGCAACGTGCGGCCCAACGCGCCGGCCTGGGTGAGCAATGAATTGTCGTTCCCATCCAGGACATCCAGCGCGGCCTGGCTTAGTTGCACCAGCTTTGCCGCGTTGCTGGCGCGTTGATATTTTTCCTCCACCTCTTCATCTTCACCGGACTGGAGCCGGGCGCTGGATATTTCGTTCACCTGAAAACGCAGCAGGTCCAATTGCTGCGCGTAGGTTTTCTCATCCACGATGAGCGCGGATTTCTCGTCTTTGAGCGCGGCCCGGCGTTCAACCAATCCGCCGAACGCCATCCGCTCCTTTTCCAGACCGCCGAGGGCATCGAGGATGGCGAGTTGCTTCGCGGGATGCAGCAGCGACTGGTGGTCGTGCGGGCCGTGCATATCCACGAGCCATTCGCCAATCGCCGCCAGGACGTTCAGCGTGGTGGCCGAGCCGTTGACGAACTGGCGGTTTGTTCCACCCGTTGTGAAGGTGCGTTTGAGGACGAGCTGATTTTCCTCGCACGGCTCCAGGCCGTTTTCCTCAAGGAAATGTTGGACTTCGCGCTTTAGCGTGCCGCGGGAGCAAGCTGAAGCTTGAACTCCAACATCAAACACCGCCTCAACGCTGCAACTCTCTTCGCCGGAGCGGATGAGCGTGCGGTCGGCGCGTTCGCCCAGGACAAGATTGAGCGCGCCGATGATGATGGACTTGCCGGCGCCGGTCTCGCCGGTGATGACATTGCACCCGGGCTGGAGCTCGAGCGTCAGGTCCGGCACGAGCGCGAGGTTTTTGATGCGTAGCGCGGTCAACATGGTTACATTCGCACCGCCAATGTGAAGGCGCCGGGCGCCTTCGGCAAAAGAAAATTTCGCATGTCTTTTGAATTTACATTTCTGGGCAGCGGCACGTCGCAAGGCGTGCCCATCATCGGCCAGGAATACCCGCCGGCATTTCTGGCCAATCCCAGGAATCATCGCACCCGGCCGTCCATTTACGTGGCCACGGACAAGGTCAAATTCGCCGTGGACACCACGCCGGAATTTCGCATCCAGATGCTCCGTGAAGACATTTGCTGGCTTGATGCGGTCGTTTTCACCCATTCCCACGCCGATCACATCATGGGGTTGGACGATTGCCGCCGGTTTTGCGATTTGCGCAAAGGCGCGTTGCCGGTTTATGCCAATGAGGAAACGATGGCGGCCCTGCGGCGCATTTTCATTTATGCGTTTGACGGGCGGGACATTCCGAAAGGCTATTTTCGTCCCGAACCCCACGTCATTGCCGGTCCCTTCAATTTGGGCGATTTGGAAATCATCCCCCTGCCGCTGCCCCACGGCGCCATGACGACGAACGGTTATCTCTTCGTTCAAAACGGCAAAAAACGGTTGGCGTATCTGAGCGACTGCAAGGAAATTCCCGCCGACGCACTGGACAAAGCCCAGGGCGTCGAGGTCGCCGTGCTGGACGCGTTGCGTTACAAGCCGCATCCGACCCACATGTGCCTCGACGAAGCGCTGACGGCGGCACGGCGCATCGGCGCGGTGCGGACCTATTTCACCCATCTCACGCACGATTACGACCATGACCTGGCGCAGGCGGAATTGCCCGATGGCGTCACCCTCGCGTATGATGGCCTGAAGGTGACGTGTGGTGCTTAGGAAATATGTTCCAACGTTTCGGACCGTTGAAGGTCGAATGAGGAAGGCATGAACATATCGGGGATTAAATTTACGGTTCTTCTTCTCGCGCTGGCGCCGTGGCTGGTCCACGCCGGCGGTGACGAGGTGGTCGTGATTTACAACAATCGCATGCCGGGGTCAAAACTGGTGGCGGAGCATTACGCCCAGGTGCGGCACGTGCCGGAAGCGCAGGTTTACGGATTCGATCTGCCCATCACCGAGGAAATCAGCCGGGCCGAGTTTCAGGACCAGTTGCAGTTTCCGCTGGCCAGCCGGCTGGTGGTGGACAATCTCTGGCAGTTCGGCTCCGTGACCAATGCGGCGACCAACGGCCAGCCCGCACACGCAACCCACCCGGTCGTTAAATCCAAAATCCGTTACGCAGTCCTGTGTTATGGCGTTCCGCTGAAAATTGCCCCCGACCCGAATCTGCACGAACCGGCTCTGGAAAACGTCCGCCCGGAACTGTTGCGCAATGAAGCGGCGGTGGATTCCGAGCTGGCCTGGCTGCCGCTGCTGAAAATGAACGTTCCGCTTTCCGGACCGTTGCCCAACTGGGTTTATGGCGTCACCAACCCGGCCCTGCTCAATCCCACCAATGGCATTCTGCTGGTCGCCCGGCTCGACGGGCCCAGCGTGGAGATCGCGCTCGGCCTGGTGGACAAGGCACTCGTTGCCGAACGTGACGGCTTGTGGGGCCGCGCCTACTTTGACGCACGCGGACTGCCGCAAACCGACACCAATTATATCATGGGCGACGAATGGATACTGAACGCGGGGGAAATCTGCCGCGAACTGGGCTTTGAAACAACCGTGGACAAAAATCCCGCCACATTCCCGGCTGATTTTCCGATGAGTCAGATCGCGATTTATTGCGGCTGGTATGACGCCAACGTCTCCGGCCCGTTTGCCTTGCCCAGGGTTGAGTTCATGCCCGGCGCGTTCGCGTATCATTTGCATTCGAGCAGCGCGGTCACGTTGCGGAGCACGAACCAGTTCTGGGTCGGGCCGTTGCTGGCCAAAGGCGCGACCTGCACCATGGGCTGCGTATATGAACCGTATCTTTCCTGCACGCCGAATGTCGCCGCCTTTCTGGCGCGGTTGATTGTTGGCGGGTTCACGTTTGGCGAGGCCGCCTGGGCCGCGCAACCCGTTTTGTCGTGGCAGACCACCGTCGTGGGCGATCCGCTATACCGGCCTTTCGGCCGGGAACCGTCGGAGTTGCACGCGGAATTCGCGCGCACCCATAATCCGCTCATCGAATGGTCTTATCTGCGTGTCGTAAATCTGGGCCTGGCCCGCAGTGCGCCGGTGGCTCAACTCGCCACTTTTCTCGAAACCATTCCCGCAACCACCAATAGCGCCGTGCTCACCGAAAAACTCGCCGACCTTTTTGACATGCTCGGCAAATCTTCCCTGGCCATCGAAACCCGTCAGCGCGCCCTGGCGCTCAACCCGTCGCCGGAACAACGCATCCGACTCCGGCTCACGCTGGGCGAAAAACTGCTGGCTCAGCATCGCGATGCCGACGCCATTGAAAATTACCAACAGCTGCTCAAGGAAGCGCCCGATTATCCCGGCCAGCCAGCCATCGAGGCGAAACTGGCCGCGCTCGAGCCGAAATCCGCCGATATCAACGCTCCGGCCGGCCCTAAACCGGCCAATAAACCGGCCAATTGAATGAAACCACGAAACATGCGAAACAAGCCACCGCGGAATGACTAATTCCTAAACCATAATGACGAAAGAATCCCAAAGCTCGAATAGGCAGCCTGACTGATGTACGCATGGCGAAATCATTGGGACATTTGAATATTCTTTAGTCATTAGGAGTTAGGGATTAGGATTTTTTGCTTAGGATGTTAGTGATTTCGGCCTCTATCCGCCCCACCGTCTTTGATTAATATGATTCCCTGCCAATTTTTCGTGTATTTCGTGTATTTCGTGGTTAATTATTCCCATGGCCATTTTTTACGACACGCACGCGCACCTTGATTACCCGGACTACACAAAGGATTTTACGGAGGTCATTGCCCGCGCCCGGGCCGCCGGCATCACCCGGATCATTTCCATCGGCACCGATCTCAAAAGCAGCGCGCTCGCCATCAAGCTGGCGGAAAGTTTCGAGTGCATTTTTGCCGCCGCTGGCTGGCATCCGTCAAACGCCCATGAAGCTCCGGACGACATCCGCGACCCGCTGCGTGAACTGGTGAGACATCCCAAAGTCGTCGCCATCGGTGAAATCGGCCTCGATCATCATCATCTGCCAAGCGCGAAGCCTGACAGTTGGAGTTCACGCTTCAGCGTGTCTGGGGACAAGCTAAAGCTTGAACTCCAACAAGCCGACGCGCGCTTCAAAGAAAAGCAGGCTCAGATTTTCCGGCAACAATTGGAAGTAGCCGTTGAAGCCGGACTGAACTGCGTGATTCACCAGCGCGACTCCTTTGACGACACTCTCGCCCAGCTCAAGCCGTTTGCCGGCAAGGTGCGCGGGGTGTTTCATTGCTTCGGTGAGAACGCCGACCGGATGCGCCGCGTTCTGGAAACCGGCTCGCTCGTCAGCTTCACCGGCATCGTCACGTTCAAGAACGGACAAAACGTCCGCGACACCGTCGCCGCCACGCCGCTGGACAGGTTCATGCTGGAAACCGATTGTCCGTATCTTGCGCCCGTGCCATATCGCGGCAAGCGCTGCGAACCGGCTTATGTGAAGGAAATTTCCGAGACCGTCGCCCAGGTGAAGGGCTGTTCGCTCGAAGAATTGAGCGCGGTAACGTGCAAAACCGCGGCGGAATTTTTCCCGAAGTTAAAATAGGAACACCCAACCGCATGGATATGGGCGTGTTGCCCAAAAGGAACGGAGTGCGGGTGTCCCGCCCGCAGCAGCCGGATTACCGAATGAGCGCACGAATTTCCACGGGTTTTGGAGTTGTCGAACGTGCTGCGGCTGAGACAGCCGCGCTCCGCCATCTCCAAAATGATTTTGGTGACATGTCCTCAAGTTGCGTTCCATCGCATCGTCCCGCAACCATGGCACGGCAATTGCGTATCAAGCGGTGATAAGAAGACGGCAAAACAAATAGGCGCATCAACCGGCAGGAACATATGAAACCATTAAACATCGCCACTTTATTGGCCCTTGTGGCCTTGGCCATCATCTCGACCTCCTGCGCGACTCCGCCGCGGGTGTTTCACGACTACAACAACACGGCGCTGGTCATTGACTCCCTGGACAACCAGACCTGTCAGATGCTCCGGCCGGACGCTTCTGCGAGCGAAGACAATGACAAGTTTTTGGCGAAGGCTGCAACATTGTCCAAAGACCAAACCGTGGTTGTCATTCTTGAAAATTACACCGAACCAAAAATTGGCCAGCAGTTTCGCGACCGCAGCACGTACTGGCTCGTCAGCATGCGGAGTCTCGGTTACCGGTATGTTGTCTTCCTTCAAGGCCAGGGCGTCACCGACCCGGAAGGGTTGAGAATCCTCGCCGATTACGACTGACAAAAACGGCGCACATAAAGCTGGCGGCGAATAACAGCTCTCGATTGCCAGCCAGACCAGCCTGCCGGTGTTCGGCTGGAGCGGGATTCTTGATCCCATCCTGCTTGGCCATTCGTCCGGCCCTGCGCGATTACAAAAATCATCCGGCGCGCCGACCACAACGTCCTCAGCAGCGCGCCAGCGGAAGCAGCATTGTTGGCGGAGAGGGAGACATGCTCCCCGCGCCTTTGGAAAAACCAGCGGCTGGATTTGCCGAACGGTCGTCCGCAAAACCAGAATCGGCCAAAAGTGATTTCCTCTCCTGGGGGAGAGGATTTAAGGTGAGGGCGAGCGAACAAACCAAATTTCATCACCCTATAGCACCAGCGGGATTGAAATTTTCAGTCCGGCTGTTTTAATATCGCCGCTGCCGATTTCCTGACGGCTTCCGCCAATTCGCGCGGCTTCAAAACTTTCGCGTCGCCGCCCCAGCTCAATACCCAGCGCTCGACTTCCAACAGGCTGGAAAGTTTCATCCGCAATTCCACTCCCCCGTCCTTCAATTCGCGGAGTTGCTGCGATTCGTGCCATTTCTTTTCACGAACGTAATCGGCGGCGCGCGCGTTAAAACGGATGGCGACTTCATATTCGCCTTCGCCGGAGTGGACGCCAAAGCTGTCGCGCAGCCGTTTTTCTAGGGAGAACTTTTGCGGACGCTCGAAGGTCTGGCCGGTCGGCTTCACGGATTGCACGCGCGCGGGCACGAAGGTGCGGATGTCCTTGCGCGCGTGGTCGTAGGCGAACAGGTACCATTCGCCGTTGATGTTCGCCAGATGATACGGGTCAACGAGGCGCGGCTCCGGCTGCTGCTGACCCGGCTTGCGGTAGGCCAGTTCGATTTGTTGCCGGTGCGCGGCTGCCCGGGCCAGTGTGTCGAAGATTTCGAGGTTCAAAATCGGCTCGGCGCGGGTGCGGAAGGAAATGGTCTGCTCGATGTCGGCGAGATTGAGCGAAATGGTGTCGGGCAGCGACTGCTCCATTTTACGGATGGCGCTGAGGATGGGTTTCTCGAAGCTCGTGCCGCGATATTGCTGAAGCGCTTTTTCGGCGACGATAAGCGCGAAAAGCTCGCCCTCGGTAATTTGGATGTTCGGGAACGCGCTGATTTCCTCGGTATAATGA
>JBEKSU010000181.1:0-7672 GCA_049516755.1 Verrucomicrobiota bacterium
AACCTATGCGCAAACCACGGCAAAAGTCAAATCAACCTCCGGCTGAGGGTTTGAAGAATGTGGTGTCAGGCATCATTGCCTGACGTGGTAGGCGGCATCCCTGCCGCCGGCTGGGAAGCACGGCTCTACGGCAGGCAAAGATGCCTGCCACTACGCCTCCGTCGTTGAAAATGTTTGCCCCGTTGCTTCCGCGCCACTAACGTCCATGCGTGTCCGTCAAATTCACCATTCTCGGCAGCGGTTCCGGCGGCAATTGCGCCTACCTCGAAACCGCCGAGGTCCGCATCCTCGTGGACGCCGGGTTCAGCCCGCGCCAGATCCGCAAGCGCCTTCAGGACATCGGGCGCGTGCCGGAAAATCTCACCGGCATCCTCGTCACGCACGAACACTCCGACCACGTCCAGGGATTGATCGGAATCGCCGCCAAACTGAACATTCCGATTTACTGCAACCGGGCCACAAAGGAAGCGTTTGAATTTCAACTGGAGACAAAATTCAACTGCCGCCTGTTCGAGACCGGCGCGAGCTTTGAAATCGGCGACCTGCTGGTGGACACTTTTACCATTCCGCACGACGCCCAGGACCCCGTCGGTTATTTGCTGCGCACGCCAGCCGGCAACATCGCTTTCGTCACCGACCTCGGCCATATGACGAAACTGGTGCTCGAACGCATCCGTCCGGCGAATGTCCTCGTCCTCGAATCCAATCACGACGTGAAGATGCTGCAGAATTGTCCGCGCCGCTCGTGGAGTCTCAAGCAGCGCATCCTTGGCCGTCACGGCCATCTTTCAAACGAGGCCGCCGCCGAAGCCGCCGCGCAAATCATGTCCGCCGACCTGCGTCACCTCTACCTCGCGCACTTAAGCCGCGAATGCAACAAGCCCGAACTGGCGCATTACGTCATGAACGAGCGTCTCCACCAGATCGGCGCCACCCACGTCCACCTCTCGCTCGCCGCGCAGGATGTGCCGTGCAAAACGTTGGAACTTTAATTTGTTGAACACCGATTCCGTTGAATTAAATTAACCGTCATGGGCTTGTCGATAGCTGGAAAATCAATTCTCAAATGTCCTGTACCCGCAGGCTATTTTCGCCAGCGCGACAGAATCTTCTTTTACCTGACAATAGGTTTAGTAGGCGCGGTGGGTTACCTTTGTATGGGCAATCGCAATTTATACTCCCCGTCCTTCAAGGACCTCCTTTTTGCCGCGATTACAGGTTCTGTCGTGGCATATTTATTCAGTCTTTTGGGAAAAGTGAGAGCAGTAACATTTTTTGCAGAAAATGGAATTGTTATCCCTGGACGTTACAGCGCCTTTTCAGCTTACAAAGATATAGTAGAATGTCACGTGACTCCGACAAAGAACCAAAACGAAACATTTTATATTCTAAATTTTACGCTTGTGAAATCCGGTGACTCATTCAGCGCTTGGGTTGCTCGCCCAGTCAAAGGGGTTGCCGTCCCGGAAAACATGATTGAACCAGTTTTACAAATTCTCCGAGACAAAGGTGTCAAAGTCGTTGAAGGACCGCTGCCTGCTTAAACTTGCCTGAAAAATCAAACAAGAATTCAGCACGGCGAAGGAGACAGAGACTTCAAGATTCCAAATTGGAAGCTTAAAGAACTGCTTGAACATCAAACACTTGACTCGCTTTTTTGCCCTATAACTGCCCGTTATTTGCCTGGTCCGTGTCAGCTTTAAGCGCCGTAGGCGCGACATCTTTGTAGCTACCATTCCCAACAAAATATTAAAGCTCCGGCAGGAGTGGCATATCCCGCAGACTATTTCGCTCCTACGGAGCTTGATTCATTTTGAAACTCCGTTCTACAAATATGCCGCGCCTACGGCGCTAATTTTTTATTTTGTGATTTATTTGTATCCGGCAATATCCCGGAAATGTTCCGCATTCAAAAAATCTCCTCGCTCGACCTGCCGGAACTCGCGCCGTATCGCACGATGCGCCGGCCGCTGGAACACGAACGACAGGGCATCTTCGTGGCCGAAGGTGAAAAGGTCGTGCGCCGCCTGCTCGAAAGCCGCTTTGAAGTCGTCTCCGTCCTGCTGCCCGAAAAACATCTGGAAAGTTTTCGTCCGCTGCTTGAAGCGCGCCCGGAAAACCTCACCGTCTATCTCGCGGACAAAAAGCTGCTGGAATCCCTCATCGGCTTTTCCATGTATCAAGGCCAACTCGCCGTCGGGAAAATTCCCCCGCCCGCTTCGCTCGACGACATTTTGTCGAAAAACCCAAAACCGCTGTTGCTGGTTGCCGTGGACGCGCTGACCAGCGCGGAAAACCTCGGCGCGCTGGTGCGCAACTGCGCCGCCTTCGGCGTCCAGGCGCTGATCGTAGGCGAAACCTCCAGCAGTCCGTTCCTGCGCCGGGCCGTCCGCAATTCCATGGGCACAATCTTGCAGTTGCCGGTCGTCGAACTGGCGAAGCTCGGCCAGCGGCATCAGTTCACCGCCAAACCGCACACCACGGCCCAAACGTTCGTTGAATGCCTGAAAGATCTTCGCGCCCGCGGCATCCGCTGCCTCGCCGCGCATCCGCACACAGACAAAAAAATTCTGTCGCAGGCGGATTTTTCCGGCGATTGCTGCATTGTCTTCGGCAGCGAGGGCGACGGCATTTCCGCGCCGGTGCTGGAAGCCTGTGATGAGGCAGTGGCCATTCCCATGCCGCCCACGGTGGACTCGCTCAATGTGGGCGCCGCGGCGGCGGTTTTCCTTTACGAGATTGCGCGTCAGCGGAAAAAGGCTTGAAGCACAGATGCATGCGACGCGGGAATAATACGGTAGCACCCGCGTCCCGCGGGTGGTTTCGGGCGTCCCGCCCGAAACTGTTTGCGGATGCAGATTGCTGTTATTCATCCGATCCCGACAATCGCACGCGCACCGAAGCAATTCGGCGGGACGCCGAATTGAACCCGCCGGAGGCGGGTGCTGCCCGCAGTTTTTCCAGATCCTGTTTTCTTCTCAGCGTCCTGACACCTTTGCGTTAAAAACTTTCCCGTAAACCCCGCGAATGGCCTTGCGCCACTTCGCCAGCGCGTTTTTGAAGTCCTCCGACGACGAAAAACCGCACCGCACCGCGACGCGATAATATGGCTCCGGATCGTCCGGCAAGACCGTTTCGCCCTCGTAACTCCAGCGGCGCAAAATTCCCTCGACACGCTGCAAGTGCCGGTAATTTTCCAAAAGCTTTTCAAAATCCCCACGCGTCAACGGTTGGAGTTCACGCTTCAGCGTGTTCCGGGCTGAAACGCAATCTGAAGGTTGAACTCCAACAGCGTCGCGCGCGCGTTCGAGCGCGCGCAAGGTGTTGGCCTCTTGCCAGCCGTTTTCAAGGCACAAAGCCTGCGCGATGAATTCCGCATCCATCAAACCGCCCTTGCCGGTCTTGATGGCCAGATCGTCCTGACCTCGTGGTGTGCGTTCTTTTTCGATGCGCAACCGCATCTGGTGGATTTGCCTTTTCCAGTCCGGCGCGAAGCAGGCAGGCAAAGTAGCGCAGACGTCCCGTCTGCTCTGCCTTGACTTTGTTTTTGGCAGGCGGGACGCCTGCGCTACTTTGGAGAAATTCGTCAATGTCGCCGCCAGATTTTGAAATTTTTCGCCCAGCGCAATATTTCCGGCCACGGGCCGCGTGCGGGTGAGCGCCTGGATTTCCCAAAGCTGCGCCCGCTGCCGGTAATATGCCTCGCAGGCCGCCAGCGTGTTGACCAGCAAACCCTTTTCGCCGTCGGGACGCAGCCGCGCGTCGGTGTGAAACACAATCCCCTGCTCCGTCCGGCGCGACAGCAATTCCTTCACCTCCACAGCCAGCCGTTGCAGCCTCGGCAACTCGTTCGCCTTCGCGTCGGTGACAAACAGGAGGTCGAGGTCGGAACCGTAATCAATTTCGCATCCGCCCAGTTTGCCGAGGCCGATGACGACGAACGGCGGCGTCCGGATTTTGTTTTTGCGCATGACCACTTCCAGCGCGTATTGCAGGCAGGCGTCGGCGAGCGCGGAAAGTTCGGCAAGATTTTGCTCGAAATCGGCGAGGCCCAGGATGTCGCGCAGGCCGAGGCGCATCAATTCCGCCTCGTGATAGCGGCGCAGCCAGAGAAACTGGTCTTCGTCATCGTGTCCGTGGCGCAAATCCTTCAAAATTTCCGGCGCCAGCTTGCGCTGGCGCAGGCGCCCGCCGGCGACAAAATCGTCAATCAAATCCGGATCGCGAATGGCGGCCTCGGCCAGAAATTCAGAGCGGTCAAACAACAACAGCATCAGCTCAAACGCCGCCGGATTGCCGTTCCACATCTCAAACAATGCCGTGCGCGTGCCGTAAGCTTCTATGTAGCTGTCCAATCGCGTCACCACGCGGTCGGGATCGGAAAGTGTTGCCGATAGTGGCAAGACCTTGGACTTTGGACTCCGGATTTTGGACTCTGCTTTAGGACAAAGGGCCAGGAATTTCAGGATCAATTGCCGCGCCAGTTCCGTTGTCCGCGGCGAAACGTGAATGTAACCCGGGCCTTCGGCGAATTCCTTGAGCAGGCGAAACGCCGTCGCCGGGTCGCAGAACGAATGCGCGGCGAGCAGGTTTTTCCATTCCGCCTCCGCACCATCGAATTCCGGCGGCAGGACCGCCCGGGTTGATTTTGGCGAGTCCGATTTCAGGATTTTGTCATAAACCCGCCGCACATTACCGGTGTGCATTTGCAGCGCCGCCTCAAATTCCGCCAAGGACGCAAAACCCATCAGCCGCGACAGCCTCAGTTGCGCCGGGCGGTCGGCGGGTATCGTATGCGTCTGCTGATTTTCCTCCATTTGCAGGCGATGCTCGACATCGCGGAGAAACCGGTAGGCGGCGTAGAGTTGTTGCGCCTCCTCTTCCGCCAGCAATTTGTACCGCGCAAGTTTGGCAAGGCACGGAAGTGTTTGCGCGGTCTGGAGAAAGGGCAGTTTCCCGGCATGCAGGATTTGCAGCGACTGCGCGATGAATTCAATTTCCCGGATGCCGCCGCGCCCCAGTTTGACGTTGCGCTCCAGTTCTTCCTCGCCCACCACCTCCTTTTCGATCCGGTCCTTGACCGCGGCAACTTCCCGGAGCACGTCGGCGCTGAGCGTGGGCGGATATCGGAAGGGCTGGATCATTTCGATGAACTCGGCGGCCAGACCTTCGTCACCGGCCACACCCCGCGCCTTGATGAGCATCATCCGCTCCCAGGTCTGCCCCCATTCCGTGTAATAATTCTCATAGCTTTCCAGCGAACGGCACAGCGGCCCGGTGTCCCCTTCGGGGCGCAATCGCATATCAACGCGGAACAACATCCCGTCCGGCGTCACGCGGGAGACTTCGGCAATGAAAGCTTCGGCCAGTTTGTTGAAAAATTGGCGGTTGGACATCGTGGCGCGCCCGGCGTGTTTCTTTGGCGGCGGTTCCTTGAACACTTCGCCCTCATCGCTGTGGAGGAACAGCAAGTCCACGTCGGAGCTGTAATTGAGTTCCTGCCCGCCGAGCTTGCCCATGCCCAGCACGCAAAATTCCGTGCGCTGCCAGTTCCCCTCCGCGTCCTGATGAAAAGGCTGGCCAAATCGTCCGGTGAATTGCTGCCGGCATATCCGCCACACGGCGTCCAGGCACAGGTCGGCCAGATCCGAAATTTCGCGGGTGATTTCAACCACGTTGCTGAGATGGGCCAGGTCGCGCGCGGCAATGCGCAACATTTCGCGCTGCTTGAAACGGCGCAGCTCCGCCAGCGCGCCGGCATAATCACGCGCCTCCAGTTTCGGTTTCAACCCATTTTCCAGCTCGCGGCGGAGCCCATCGGCGCGGCGCGGAAAATTGAGCGGTTCGATGTCAAGCGATGACAGCCAGTCAGGATTCGCGACCAGCAAATTGCCGAGCGCCTTTGAACCGCTCAACAAGGCAGCCACGACGCGAATCTGGTCGGCGGAATATTTTTCAAGTTGGGGGCCGGCGTTCGTCGCGGCGAGCAAACCGAGGAATTGTTTGACCCGGGCCGGATCGGCGGAGGTTCCGGCCAGTTTTTGCCACTCCGATTTTTTCATGCGACGGGCAGGCGTCAGGTTTTGGAATGCGTGCAGACTCCTTCGATGAAATCAACCGCCCGGCGGCACAGCGGCTCCCAGTTGAGTTCAGCCTCGACCCGTGCCGCGGATTGGGCGGCGTGGATCTGCCAGGTCAGGGGCGGTTCATCGAGCAAGTCGAGGATTTTTTTGCCGAAATCCGCGCCATTGAATTCCGAGAAGCGCACCATCGGGTCATTTTGGAAATAGCTCCGGATGCTTTTGAGGGGCGTGCAGACGGCGGGCAGTCCGCAGGCGACGTATTCAACAACCTTGGCGACGAACGCGCAGTGCGTGCCGGCGGATTCCTCATAAGGCACGATGCCCACACTGGCGTCGGCCAGATGTCTCGCCACTTCGGCATAAGGCACAAAGTCGGTGGATTCAAATTTGAAATGGGGAATCGTCTGCGCGCGTTGCAGAAATTTTTCCAGCCCGGCGGTGCGTTTGCCGACGAAACGGAAAATCGTCTCCGGTCTTTTTGCCACCACAAACCTGATGGCATCAAAGGCAATCCGGCCGAGGTGATGCGCGTCAAACGAACCGTGCATAACGACGACCGGCGGGCGATTGGGCGCAATCATCCGCACATAAAATGGAAAATATTTCGCCGCATAGCCGTAGTAAATCGGCAGGATTTTTTCACGCGGATAGCCGCGTTCGGCAAAGTAACCGGCCAGCGCGTCGGAAATCGCCAGCACCCCGTCCACGCCGTAGCGGACGGGCATGGAAATTTCGAAGCGTTCGAGTATTCCGATGAACGAACGGGGCGCGATGTAGGCGGGCCAGGTTTCCATGAAACCGGTGAGGAGGTCGGGAAAATTCATCACCACCGGCACGTTCAGCCGGCGTTTCAACCGGCCGGCGGCCACGGCGGAAATCGCGTGTTGCGAAAGCAGCAAATCGAATTTTATCGTGCGTGCGGCCCGGACAACCATGCGTTCCAAAAATGAAGGGTAAAGCAGGTATTTGAAATTCCGCAGCCGGGCATAGCGGCCCATTTGCCAGGCGGTGAATTGATGCAAATGGATGCGGAATTTTTCCTGGACGGATCCGGAATCGGCGATCTGCGGGCAAAAGACGTGAACTTCATGGCCGCGCCGGACCATTTCTTCGACCAGATAAACGGCTTCCGCCGAACCGCCGCCGGACGGCGGATAAAACGGTTCATGAGTCAAAAACGCGATACGCAACGGGGATTGGGATTCGCGCACGCGATGACGCTATGCAATTTGGGCCGGGTCGTTCAATCATAATCAGCGTCCACGCCGGCAAAAGGTTTGACAAGCGTGGCCGGAACTTTAGATTACGTCCTCCCCGGATGGGGTCGTAGCTCAGTTGGTAGAGCGCCTGAATGGCATTCAGGAGGTCAGGGGTTCGAACCCCCTCGGCTCCACCATTTTGAAGTTTGGACGGAAATATCGGTCATGCTGCGCACGGCAACGGTGTTTTCAGCCAATGAATCAAATGGTTTCACTGTCGGCCAATAGCGATTGATGCCGCGACATTTATGTGCGGATTTTCCTGAAAAGCGAGAGGCTGGATGAAAAATCGGTTTAAGAGATTAGGGGTGCATTGGCCATTCCGGTCAA
>JBEKSU010000182.1:0-7546 GCA_049516755.1 Verrucomicrobiota bacterium
ATCCGCGCACCTACGACCGGGCGGACGGTACCTATGGCATGCACCGGCGATAGATATTATTTATTGCTGGCCACTGGTTCTTCCGACCTGGC
Organism: Verrucomicrobiota bacterium; assembly: GCA_049516755.1. Classification (GTDB taxonomy): domain Bacteria; phylum Verrucomicrobiota; class Verrucomicrobiia; order Limisphaerales; family UBA11358; genus UBA11358. Next base: position 93 of record JBEKSU010000182.1, read on the forward strand.
CGCCAGGCGGTTTTAATTGCTTCACCGCGAAAGAACTGTAATTTGAACAACAACGACAAAGCTTGAATGAATTCTGACGGAACCCGGCCCGCAGTCGTGCCCGGCGGTTTCAAAATCGCCGAGCCGGGAATGCCGCCGCGCCCGGTGGACCAATATGACGCGCCGTCGCTGCTCGGAAACCGGTCGCGCCGGCGGTTCCACGTCATGGTCAAGCCCGGCAGTTCCACGTGCAATCTCGACTGCACCTATTGTTTCTACCTGAGCAAGGAGACGCTCCCCGGCGGGCCAGGCACCGGCCGGATGTCCGACGAGACGCTCGAGCGGTTCATCCAGCAATACATCGCGGGTGTGACCGGGCCGGAGGTGGTGTTTTCCTGGCAGGGTGGCGAGCCGACGCTGATGGGCTTGGATTTCTTCCGCAAGGTTGTCGCGCTGGAAAAGAAATACGGCAAGCCCGGCCAGAAAATCGAAAACGATCTCCAGACCAACGGGACGCTGATCAACGAGGAATGGTGCGAATTTCTCAAGGCGAACCATTTCCTGATTGGCCTGAGCATTGACGGTCCCCGGGAAATCCATGACAAATACCGGGTAACGAAAGGCGGCAAACCCACGTTCGAGAAAGTCTTCCACGCCGCCAAGCTGTTCCAGCGATACGGAATCCCGTTCAACACGCTGACCTGCGTCAACCGGTTCAACGCCCGAAAGCCGCTGGACGTTTACCGCTTTCTCCGGCGCGAGCTCGACTCCACCTACATCCAGTTCATTCCCATCGTCGAGTACAAGGGCTTCGAGAAAACAGCGCCGCACAAGTGGGACAACGCCGCCTTGCCCAGGGATGGCGACCCCGAAGCGCGGCCCGGCCATCCGAATTCCATCGTGACCGATTGGTCCGTGGATCCCGATGACTGGGGATATTTCCTGTGCAAGACCTTTGACGAATGGCGGAGCAGGGATGTGGGCAAGGTGCTGGTCAACCATTTTGAGACGCTGGTATCCCAGCACATGGGCCTGGGCTCGCAGATTTGCATCTACGGCGAATTCTGCGGCAAAGGCGTGGCAGTGGAACATGACGGCGACGTTTACTCCTGCGACCATTATGTTTATCCGGAGTATCGCCTGGGCAATATCAAGGACAGCGCTCTCGACACCCAGGTGTTTTCCCGCACGCAGGTGAAGTTCGGCTACGCCAAGAACGAGACCCTGCCGAAATATTGCCGGCAATGTCCGTATCTTAGCGATTGCTGGGGCGAGTGCCCGAAGAACCGGATCATCCGCACCGCGGATGGCGAGCCGGGCCTGAACTATCTCTGCCGGGGTTTCAAGCAATACTTCGCTCACGCCATTCCCGAGGTGGATCGCATCATCGCGGATTTGCGGAAACAACCCATTCAACCGAAGAAGCGGATGTGACTGGTTTACCATGAAAACATCACGGATATGAATGTCACTTTACTTGGACTTCTGGTCGTCCTCGGAATGTTTCTGGGGATGTCGTTGCTGCTGGAAACCGGACGCCGGATGGGCGCGCGCCGGTTCGCCCGGGATCCGGAATCGGCCAAGTCCGGTGGCGGGGCAACCGAAGGCGCGGTGTTCGGCCTGATGGCTTTGCTCATCGCGTTCACATTTTCCGGCGCGGCAGAGCGGTTCGATACGCGGCGTGCGCTCGTCGTCGAGGAGGCCAATGACATTGGCACCGCCTGGCTGCGGCTTGACATGCTCCCGGTGACCGCCCAACCACCATTGCGCGAAAAATTCCGGCAATACGCGGATGCCCGCCTCGCGTTCTATCGCAAGCTGCCGGATATCAGGCCTGCCACCGATGACCTGGCCCGGGCCAAGGCCTTGCAAAATGAAATCTGGAAGGACGCGGTCGCCGCCTGCCGTGACTCCGGCTCGTCGCCGGCCACGATGCTGCTGCTGCCAGCGCTGAACCAGATGATTGACATCACCACCACCCGGACGATGGCGGCCTGGACACACCCGCCGGCGGTCATTTATGTGATGCTGGGGTTGCTGGTTTTGGCCGGTTCGCTGCTGGTGGGTTACGACCTGGGCTCCGGCATAGCCCGCCATTGGTTTCACGCTTCCGCCTTCGCTTTGATCATGGCGTTGGCCATTTATGTTATCCTCGATTTCGAATTCCCGCGCCTGGGCCTCATCCGGCTCCACGCCTTCGATCAATTGCTGGTGGACGTACGCCAAAACATGAACCCATGAACCGCACCAAACAGCCACGCCGTTACCCCGAAAAAATATGAACCTCGATAAAATCAAAGAGTTTGTCAGCAATCTCAGCACGCATGACCTGCAGACCGGAGGAGCGGTGCTGGTCGGAATTGTTTTACTGCTGTTGCTGGTGTTCAAAATCGGCAAGTTTTTCATCCGGCTCCTGCTCTTCCTCATCGCCATCGGATTGATTGCGGGCGCCTGGTGGTGGCATACCCACCAATAACCATCCCCGCCCGGCAAGCCCGATGAATAAACCGTCCGGCGCATCATTTTCCCCCGGCGTCAGCGGTTGGGGGTGGGCCGGGGCCGGGCGTTGTTGCTGGGAACGTAATACGAAGAATTTCAGTCATCAGTGATTGAGAATCGGTGCCGTCAACCCCGGCTTGGCGCGGCGCGCGGCACTTGCTATTGTCGCGCCCGGATGTTGAGCACTTCATGCAAATGAGTTGGGTCACCATCATCTGGTCCATGGTCGCCTCGGCGTGTCTCACGCTGGCGGTGATACATTTCTGGGTCTGGTGCATGAAACGCACCTCCTGGGCCAACCTGGTTTTTGCGGTGGCTGCCGTGGCGGTGGCGGCCATTGCGGCGGGGGAATTTCAGGTCATGCGGGCATCGACGCCGACAGGGATGGGCATAATCATGCGCTGGATGGACGTGCCCACTTTTGTGCTGGTGGCCGCCCTCGCCGGTTTTGTGCAGTTGGATTTTCGCACGGGTCGTCCTTGGCTCGCTTGGACCGCCGTGGTCCTGCGATTCCTTTCGCTCATCCTGAATTTCACCTCGGGAGTGACCGATAATTACCGCGTAATCACGGCGCTGCGTCAGATTGAATTTCTCGGCGAGCCCGTGTCCGTGGTGGCCCAGGCGGTGGACAATCCCTGGGGGCATCTGAGTGAGTTCAGCATGTTGCTCCTGCTGATTTTCGTGGTTGACGCGGCGGCCCGGTTTTGGCGCGGCGGCGGCCCGGAGAACCGGCGGCGCGCACTGCTGATGGGCGGCAGCATCGCGGGTTTCCTCCTGGTGTCCGCCGGGTCCTCCGCGCTGATTGAGAACCAGTTTATTCAGTCACCGTATCTCATCAGCTTCCCGTTTCTCGCCATCGTCCTGGTGATGAATTACGAATTGAGCCGGGATGTGATCCGCGCCACGGAATTGTCGCTCGACCTCCGCGTACACGAGCAACAATTGCAGGCATTGCTGGACAATGTTCCGGACCGGATTTACTTCAAAGACCTCCAATCCCGGTTCGTCAAGCTCAACCATATGCTTGTCAAGCGACTGGGCTTGGCAAACCCCGAACAGGCCATTGGCAAAACCGATTTTGATTTTCAACTTCAGGAGCGGGCCAAGGAGTTCTATGCGGATGAGCAGCGGGTCATGCAAACCGGCGAGGCATTGATCAACAAGACCGAGAAGCAGATCATGCCCAATGGCGAAACCGCCTGGACGTCCACCACCAAAGTGCCGCTGCGTGACCTGCAGGGCAACATTACCGGTCTGGCGGGCATCAACCGGGACATCACGCAACAGAAACGGGCGGAACAGGAGATCGAGCAACAGCGCAACGAACTGGCCCACCTTTCGCGGGTCACGACGCTCAGCGAGTTGTCGGGCTCGCTCGCCCACGAGTTGAACCAGCCGCTGGCCATCATCCTCACCAACGCCCAGGCGGCGCAGCGCCTCCTCGCCCAGCAGCCGCCCGATCTCGCCGAGGCGCGCGACATTCTTGCGGACATAGTGAGCGAAGACCAGCGCGCGGGCGAGGTCATACGGCGCTTGCGCGCCCTCCTCAAGCCGGGGCAGGCCCACCTGCAGCCGCTTTCCGCGAATGAAATCATTGAGGACGTGCTCCGGATCGCACGCAGTGATCTCATCGGGCACGGCATAACGGTTCACCGCAACCTGGCCGGGACGGTGCCGCAGGTTTTGGGCGACCGCATCCAGCTCCAGCAGGTGCTCCTCAATCTGTTCCTCAATGCCGGCGACGCGATGGCCGCCATTCCGCCCACGGCCCGGCTCCTGACCCTGGCGACCGTGCACCGCGATGGCATGGTGCGGATTTCCGTTTCGGACACCGGCTGCGGTTTGCCGCCGGACGCGGAACGCGTTTTCGAGCCGTTCTACACAACCAAGAAGGACGGCCTGGGGCTGGGGCTGTCCATTTGCCGCTCCATCGCCACCGCCCACAACGGCCGATTGTGGGCGGAAGCCCACGGCGGCGCGGCGGCAACCGACGGCACAACCTTTCATCTGGAACTGCCGGCGAGTGAAGGAGTGAGGGGCGGTGATTGGTAAACAGTAACCAGCAAACACCAAACGCAAAGAACCAGCGAAAGTTGAACCATGAATACAGGATATGCGAGGAGTTTCAAGGGGTTGCGAGTTTATCAAAAGACCGGCTCGTTCTGCGGCCCGCCGGAAGGCGTGCTGCGCGAAGATGCAACCGGTTATTTCGCCGCCACGCCCACTGATGACTGTTTACCGATTACTGGCCACTGATGACTGACCACTTGCCATCCGCCACCCGCCATCCGCCACCCGGCATGGTCTACCTGCTGGACGACGAGCCAGGGATGCTCAAGGCGCTCACGCGGCTGCTGAAGGCCGAGGGCTTCACCGTGTGCGCCTTCACCTCGGCGAAAACCTTCCTCGATTCGTATCACCCAGAGAAACTCAGTTGTCTGGTGCTCGATGTCGCCATGCCGGAACTCAACGGACTGGAGCTCCAGCAACGGCTCACCCGGGCCGGCTGGCTGCTGCCCATCGTGTTTCTCACCGGGCACGGCGATATCCCGATGAGCGTGCAGGCCATCAAGGCCGGCGCCCTGGATTTTCTGACCAAACCGGTCAAGGATACCGACCTTCTGCGCGCCGTGCGCGCCGCCTTGCAACGAGCCGCCACCCAGCGCGACCTGATTTCCGAGACGGCCCTGCTCCGGCAGCGCTATGCCAGCCTCACCCCGCGCGAGTGCGAGGTCATGGAACATGTCGTCGCCGGCCAGCTGAACAAACAAATCGCCGCCGACCTCGGCACCGGCGAGCACACCATCAAAGTGCATCGTGCCCGGGTCATGGAAAAGATGGGCATTGAATCCATCGCCGACCTCGTCCGTGCCGCGGAACGATTGGGTCTGGGAAAAGCCAGTAATCAGTGATCAGTAATCGGTAATTGGTTATCAGTTATCAGTCACTGGCCACTGCCGCCAAATACTGATTACTTGCTCCTCTCGCCACTCCCCACCGATCACTGGTCACTGATTACTGATTACTGATCACCTTCCTCCTCTCGCCGGTATGTCACCAAAGTGTAATACCGCGCTCGCCGCCAGTTTGCCATCGTTGTTCTGATGGATCGAATTCGACCATTTATTGCCGTGTTGGACGACGAGCCGCAGTTTTGCAAGGCGCTTGGCCGTTTGCTCAAGACTCACGGCTTCGAGGTGGAAATGTTCACGCACGGCGAGGAGCTGCTCGCGGGCTGCGCGGCACGGTTGCCTGACTGCCTGCTGCTGGACCTCCACATGCCGCACATCAATGGTTTCGAGGTGCTCGAGCGCCTCGCCGCGTTGCGCCTGAAGGTGCCGGTGGTCGTCATCACCGGCCATGACCAACCGGGCAACGCCGACCGGGTGCGGGCGCTGGGCGCCGTGGACTATTTGCTCAAGCCGGTAAATGACGAAACGGTGATGGACGTCATCAAATTTGCGCTGGATCAGGAGTCGCTGGGAAACAAAGCCCACGGCGACGACCGGATTGACGCGATTACCCCGGCGGGAGCCGGGCTTAAAACGAATTTAACCGCTGCAAGTATTTTGGCCGCGCTGGGTTTGCCCGCTTGACTTACGCCGTTTCGTGGGTTTTGCCAGCGCGACTGTGCCGCTTAATGACACGGCCCGCTTGCAGCGGTTTTGATTTATTTTAGCAGATGAAAGGGAACTTTTCCACATTTTTGAAATTCCTCTTCCTGCTCAAAGCCCTCAAGATACGCCCGGCGGCCACGGTGCCTGCCATTTTGGTTTGTGAAAGCTGGTTGAGCCGCTTATAAATATGGCAATGAACGGAGAAGCCCCGACAACCCACGAGGGTCGCCGACCGGCACGGGTGGTTCGCTGGATTGGGGTTTGCATGCTTTGGTTCCTGCTGGCCTTGCTCACCCTCTGGGTGGTGGCGGCGCTCTGGTTCGACGTGCGGGTCTCCTGGCTGCGGCTTCCGCTGGCGGTGATTTACGGACTGGGAATGCTCGGCGTGTGGATATGGGTGCGCCGGCCGTGGAAGGCCGTCATCACTGCGGCCGGATTCCTGCTGGTGCTGGGCTGGTGGCTCTCCTTGAAACCTTCCAACGACCGGGACTGGCAGCCGGACGTGGCGGTGCTGCCATACGCTGACATCAGCGGCAACCAGGTGACGATTCATAACATCCGCAATTGTGCTTACCTCACGGAGACGAACTATGACGTGCAACATTACGACCGGACTTTCAACCTCGACGCCCTGCGCACGTTGGATCTGTATCTCGTCACCTGGGGTTCGCCGCACATCGCCCACACCATGGTCAGCTTCGGCTTCACCAACGGCGATTACGTCTGCTTCTCCATCGAGACCCGCAAGGAGCAGGGCGAAACTTATTCGGCCGTGAAAGGTTTGTTCCGCCAGTTCGAACTGACCTACATCATCGCGGACGAACGCGACCTCGTGCGCCTGCGGACGAATTACCGGTCGGGCGAGGAAGCCTGCCTCTATCGTTTGCGCGCAGCTCCGGAACAGGGCCGGAAACTGTTTCTCGACTATCTTCACCGGGCCAATGATTTACGGACCCGGCCGGAGTGGTACAATGCCATCACCGACAACTGCACGACCGCCATCCGCACCCAGCGCGCCGCGGCCGACCGCGCGCCGTGGAACTGGCGGATGCTGGTCAACGGGCACCTTGATGAACTGCTTTACGAACGCGGCCTCATTGACACCAACCTGCCGTTCGCGGAATTGAAAAAGTTGTCCAACATCAATTCGCGGGCCAGGGCAGCGAACAATGCGGTTGATTTCTCGCAACAAATCCGCAAAGGTCTGCCGGGTTTCGGTGAAGCCAGCACCGGAGGACAAAAATGATAACCCGAACAAACCTCGGTGGGGCGGGCAGTCCTCTGCCCGCCGCTCGTCTGCACAAGAATTGCGGCGCGCACGGAGTGACGCGCCCTGCCCAGACACCCGCGGTCCGTTCC
>JBEKSU010000183.1:0-7509 GCA_049516755.1 Verrucomicrobiota bacterium
GCTCTACTCCGGCGGGCTGCAAGCCGACGCCAGTTACCAGCTTGGAGACAAACACACGATTCGCAGCGGCGTGATGTTGCTGGATGAATCTGTCACCGAGAATTCGACCACGACCGTGTTTAATCTGGACCCCTCCCTTAATCCAACTGGTTCGGCGTATCCCATCTCGGACAATCCCACCCTTCATGGTTTGTTTGCCGGTGTGTATTTGCAGGACGAATGGAAAATCATTCCGCAACTCACATTCAATTATGGCGCGCGCTTTGACATTTTCGACGCGTCGTTTGACAATGAAAACCAGGTCAGTCCGCGCGCCAACCTCATCTATCAACCCACGGACTCGACCACATTGCATGCGGGTTATGCGCGATATTTCACACCGCCGCCGGTTGAAAACGTGTCGCCATCAACGGTGAACCAGTTCAACGGCACGTCGAATGCCTCGTCCATCACCAACGGCATTACCGGAGTGAAGGCCGAGCGTGCGGATTATTTCGACGCTGGCATCACGCAGAAACTGTTGCCGGGATTGCAGGTGGGCGTGGACGGCTATTATAAATACGCCAAGAACCAGCTCGACGACGGGTTGTTCGGTCAGACGCTGATTCTTTCGGCGTTCAATTACAGCCGGGGCCAGGTTTATGGCGTGGAATTCTCCAGCAGCTACACGGCCGGCGGTTTTACGACTTATGCGAACGTTGCCTACTCGGTGGCGCAGGGTGAAAATTGGAGTTCATCGCAGTTCCTGTTCGACCCGACCGCCCTGGCGTATGTCAAAAATCATTGGATCTATCTGGACCATGATCAACGGGTCACTGGCTCCTTCGGCACATCGTATCTCTTTAACGAGTCGCAAAGAACCAGCACGCGCGTCTATGTGGACGCACTTTACGGCACTGGATTAAGAACAGATGGTGGAATGATCCCCGGCTCCAGTCCGTCCGCCCCCATCCCCAATGGCGGGAGCGTTCCGGCTTACTACTCGGTGAACATTGGCGCGGCGCAAACCTTCAAAATTCACAACAAACAAGTTTTGACCGCCCGGCTCGATGTCGTGAACGTCACGGACAACATATATCAACTGCGCGACGGCAGTGGCGTGGGTGTCAATGCCGCGCAATATGGCGAGCGCCTTGGTTTCTTTGGCTCCCTCAGCTATGCGTTCTGAAAACGGCACATTTGATGAATAACATGGATGCAAATCGAACAACGCCCGTTTACGAGTTGAAAGACGAGTTGGCCCGGTTTTGCCTGCCTGCGGCAAACCAGGACTCCAATCTCAAACTCGCCTGGGTAAATTCGATTTGCATCCTCTTTCTCTGCATCGGGATTCTCGGGGCGCGGCGCGGCATCATTGCCATCAAACCGGTCCCGCCCATCCGGGAAGAAGTTCCCGTCATCGTGCAGCCGACGGTGTTGCCGCCGCAGGCAATCGCTCAAAAGCCGGAGCAAGCGGAACCAAATAATCAGCCGCGTGTGCTCGTCGCCCTGCCGAATGCGCCGAACGTCAACTTTGGCGTTCCGACCGTTGGCATGCTCATAGTGCCTGCCGCGCTCGCCTCCCCGACGCCGCAGGTGACCCCTGTACGCATTGGTTCGCTCTTCAACACCGGCGCAGGCGGTGAACGACCTGAACCGCCTTATCCTCCCATCGCCCTGCAAACGGGTGAGCAAGGCACGGTGGTTCTGTTGCTCACCGGCGATGACGCGGGCAATGTCATTTCCGTGGACGTGAAGGAATCATCAGGCTTTCCCATTCTCGACCACGCCACCGTGGACTACATCAAACATCACTGGCGGCTTCCCAACGGCGCCGGCAACCGGCTTTTCCAGACCAGCATCACTTACAAACTGCAATTGAACTGAAACCAAACAAAATTATGCTCGCAAACATCGTTCTCCAATTCTTCCTCAAAGGCGGTCCCGTCATGTGGCCGATTCTCGTCTGCGCCTTCGTCGCTGTCGCCGTCGTCGGTGAACGCGCTTTCTGGTGGTGGCGTGAAAGCCGGAAGCGCGACCCACAAAAAATGGAGCAATTACTGGCCGCGCTGGAAAATGCCGACGTACCCGCTGCCCGACAAATCGCCACCGGCTCGGACGACCCCATCATCCGTGTGATTCATCATGGCCTCAACCACGTCGGCCACGCACATGGCTCGTTGCTCGGGGCGCTGCAACTGGCGGCAGGAATCGAGTTGAAACGCGCCGGGCGTTTTCTGACGGTGATGGACACGCTCGTGACGCTCGCGCCGTTGCTGGGTCTGCTTGGCACCGTGACCGGCCTGATGCGCGCTTTTCTCAACATCGGCAGTGCGGAACTATCCGTCACAGCGGTCACCGGCGGCATCGGCGAGGCGTTGATTGCCACAGCCTGTGGTTTGGGCATCGCCATTTTCTCGCTGATTCCCTTCAACTTTTTTTCGGCGAAAATGACGCAACTGCAATTCGAGTTGGAAACGGCGGCAACCAATGTCGAAGTGATGGTTGGCGGCGGCGTGAAATCGGGTGACACCGCCCATCTGACCCGGACAGCGCCAGCCAGCCAAGCCACCGGCCACTGACATTTTGCCGATGAAACTGCCCTCACCAGTCCGGCCCCGAAAGTCGCGGATCGTCATCATTCCGCTGATTGACATCATGTTCTTCCTGCTGGCATCGTTCATGATGGTGAGTCTGAAGATGAGCCGGACCGAAAACATCAAGGTCCATCTGCCTTCTGCCTCGCAATCGCGGCAGGATTTCCGGCCTGACATGGTCAACATTGCCGTGGACAAATCCGGCGCTGTCTGGCTGGAGAAAAAGGAGATTTCGCTGGCCGATCTCGGCCTCGTTTTGAGCAACCGCTTTCACGCCAACCCCGACCTGCCGATTTATATCAGCGGCGACCGCGACACATTGCACGGCGACATGGTGAAGGTGTATCAAACCGTCCGCGCGGTCGGTATCCAAAAGGTCGCGTTCATGACTGACAGTCAGCAAAGCCCGGCGACACCATGAAAATTCGCACGCCCATCCCGGAAAAGAAATCGCGGCTGGAAATCATCCCGCTGATTGACATCATGTTCTTTCTGCTGGCCTCGTTCATGATGGTCAGCCTGCAAATGGACCGCACCCAAAACATCAAGGTCAATCTGCCTTCCGCCGAAATGGCCCGCGCCGATTACAAGCCGGACATGATCAACATTGCGGTGGATAAAGCCGGGGGGGTCTGGCTGGAAAGGAAGGAAATCACCCTGCCGGAATTGGACCAGGTCCTCAGTAACCGCTTCCGGACGGACACCAACCTTCCGGTTTACATCAGCGGCGACGCCGCCACGTTGCACGGCTCGATGGTGGACGTCTTGGAAGCTGTGCGGCGCGCCGGCGTGCAGAAAGTGGCCTTCATGACGGACGGAGGAACCAACCAGGCCAGCCAATGAAAATCCGCTCCCCCATTATTCGCAAACGCACCCGCCTGGAGATCATCCCGCTGATCGACATTATGTTCTTTCTGCTGGCCTCCTTCATGATGGTTAGCCTGCAAATGCAAAAAGTCCGCATACTCAAAGCCAGCCTGCCCACCGCCACCCAAGCCACCTCCGCCAAGAAACCCGACGTCATCAATCTCGACGTCGATCGGGACGGCCGGGTGGAATTGGACAAGAGACTGCTTTCCTTTCCTGAGTTGTTCACCGTCCTGTCCAACCGCCATCAACTCAACACCAACGTCCCCGTCTATTTAAGCGGCAGCCGCGAGGCCACGCACGGCTCCATGATGTATGTCCTGGACTTCGTCAAGCGCGCCGGCATCCAGCAGGTGGCCGTGGCCATCAACGCCAATCCGTCCCGCCCGGCGGAATAATCATGAGAAACTTTCAACGCAATCTGTTCACCGTTCTGGCCATCGGCCTGTGCGGCACATGCGCCTGGCAATGGTACTTGCAGTCCCTGCAGCTCAACACCATCGAGAAGCTGAACCAGGTCATTTATCAAAAATCCGCCGACATCCAGGGTTACACCAACTCAATCAAGAGCATGGACGCGGAAATCAACCAATTGCACGACCGCATCAGCCAGCTCAAGCAAGCCGCCGTCAGCAACGACGAATGGGCCATCACCCAGAAACGCGAGGTGGCCAGGCTTCGCTCCGCCGGCGACATCCTGAGCAACGAGATTGTCGAGTACAAAGCGGCCATTGATGGCCTGACCAACAAACTGCAGCAAGCTTACGACGGCGAGAAGGAGCTTGTCGCGCAACGGGACGACATTGTGAAGAAGGTCAACGCGAGCATCAGGGCGCAAAACGAACTGACCGTCAAATACAATGAATTGGTGGACCGTTTCAACAAGCTCGGAACCACCAACGCCGCGCAGAAGTAAAAGAATGTGATCGTCGCGTGCGTGATCCAAGTCCTTCACCTTCAGCATCGATTTGTCGGCACAATTCCTGCTGAAATTCAATCCTGACATGGACAAATATGGAAAAGCCGTGCTGCTACTCCTGCTGACCGGTTTCTGCCTCACACCTCGACTCCGGGCGCAAACGAATACCAATGTGGTCGTGGCGTTCTCGACGGCCAACCCCTCGCCGCTCCACCAGGGCTTCGCCGGGTTCACCACCGAGTTGTTGGGCACTGGTGTCGAATATGGGGACACCAACATGCAGCAACTTGCTGCCACCCTGTCACCGGGTTGGGTGCTCTTCCCGGGCGGTACCACCGCCGATGCGTTCAGTTGGTCCACCGGAATGACCGACCAAAGCTGGATCAATGTGATTGGCGGGTACCCGGACGACTCCTCCACTTCAAATCTTTGCCAAGGCACTTACGAAGCGCTCATCGGCAAGGGCGGCGTCTGGTTCACCAATTTCGCCAGCATGGCCGCCAACCTCGGCGGCGCCAAAATCATCGTCTGCGTCAACGGCCTTACCGACAACGCCGAATCCGCCGGGGCGCTCGCCCAATTTGCGGTTTCCAACCATATCCAGGTGGCGGTTTGGGAGCTTTGCAATGAACCTTACCTCTTCACCAAAGGCACGAGCAACTTTTTCGCCAGCGGCACTGATTATGCCAACCAAATGAAGCCTTTCCGCGATGCCATCAAGGCGGCCGATTCCAACGCCGTTGTCGCCGTCTTTTACAGCGATCCGGCCCTGACCAGCACCACTTGGGATGACGCCCTCAACAGTTACACTAACAAGTACTGGGATGCCGTCGTCTATCATCATTATCCCAGGTATTCGACAAACTATACTTTTGACAACTTGATGGCATTGAACAACGGGATCCTTTTCAGCAACACAACCACTTACGTGACCAACCACCTCATGCCGAGCAATTCCGCAAACGTGACCTATCTCATCACCGAATTGAATCCAGTCCTGGGCGATGGAGACGGAACACAGTACCCGCCGACCTCCACGCTTTACGGCGGAATCTACGCCTCCGAATACGTAATGCGCCTGTCCACGATCCCGCAAATGAGTTTTGCCGGCAGCTATCAATTGGTCAACGGCAGCGGCGTTGACACCACCAACAAACATTGGAACGACGTCACGGACGCGGCCGCCGGCGGCTACGTCACCAATACCATCGGCCTGCCATTCGGTTATTTTCTCAGCGCCCAGGGATCCGCCGAGGCGGTGGCGTATTGGGCTCTGAATCGGTCCACTGCAGTATACGCCACGACCGTTAGCAGCAGCGGCCCGACCGTGCCCATGGACACCAACGGCATCGCCACCATGCCGGCCCTTTACGCGCAAGCTTATCAGGGCGGCAACGGCAAACGCTACGTTGTCCTCACCAACAAAGGTTCCAACGCCATTCCTGTCAAAATCACTCAGGACGGATGGGAGGTGACAAATCAGTTTTTGGAAACCTTCGTCACCACCAGCAATGCAAGCATCGTCAACGCGAATCCGCCGGAGAACAACGTAGTCATCCAGACGGCCAATGTAACCAATCCCGTCACCATTCCCGAGTACAGCGTGGTGCGGCTCGAATGGACAGTATTCAACGTGCCTCCGCCAATGCTTGGCGCCGCTTCGCCGGCATCGGCCGGCGCGTTCCAGTGGGCGGGTATGACAAATGTGACATATTCCGTGCAAGCGACTTCTGACTTCGGAACATGGACAACACTGGGGAAAATTGCCTGCGGTCAGACCAATTTTTCGTTCATTGACCCTGTTCCGGGCAAGATGAGATTCTACCGGTTGACCGTTCCTTGATCTTCACCGGGAAATTGCCGACGTTATGGAGATGATGTGCTCACGCTGCCACTGGTTTCTGGTGCTGTTGCTGGTGGCTTTTTGCCGTCCGCCGGTGACACGGGCGCAGACGAATACGAATGTGGTTGTGGCCTTCTCCACAACCAACCCCATCTCGCTCAATCAAGGCTTCGCCGGATTCTGCACCGAAATGCTGGCCAGCGCCGTGGAGTATTCCGGCACCAACTTCCAACAGACTGCCGCCACACTCTCCCCGGGCTGGCTGCGTTATCCAGGCGGCGCGCTGGAAGACGCCTTTGCCTGGACAAACGGGGTGACGATCACCGATTGGATACCGGAATTCCCCCAAGCCGAACAGGATCTTCTTAACGACACGGTGGAACTTCTACCCGGCAAAGGCGGCGCGCTCCTCGGCGATTTCGCGGCCATGTGCGCCAACGTGGGCGGCGCAAAGATCGTCGTTTGCGTCAATGCTTTCACGGACGACACGAATTCGGCGGGCGCGCTTGCCTCCTTCGCCTTGACCAACCATATCGACGTGGCCGTGTGGGAACTGGCCAATGAACCCTACGTCTTTTCCGGCACGAACCAGCAGGATTTTTTCCTGAACACGACCGATTATGTCGCCCAAATGAAGCCCTACCGCGATGCCATCAAAGCGGTCAACTCTAATGCCGTGGTGGCAATTTACTTCAACGACGCCGGACATCCTGAACCCAATACCTGGGACAACGATCTGTCCAATTACAGCGACAAGTACTGGGACGCCGTGGTTTATCACCATTACCCTCTGCTGCCCACTAACAATCCGCCATTCACTTATTTGATGGCCCTGGACAATTGGCAATTGGCCAGCAACACCACGGCCCGTCTGACCAATTATCTGATCCCAATGAACAACAGCAACGTGACGTTTCTCATCACGGAATATGCGCCCGCCCGGGGCAACGGCATGGGCGGCCAGAACCCGCCCTGCACCACTCTCTATGGCGGCATCTACGCCGCAGAATACAGCCTGCGCATGTCCACTCTGTCGCAAATGAGTTTCGTTGGGCCGTACCAACTGCTTAATTTCAATGGCATCAACCAGACTAACAGTTTTTTCCAGGCCGTCACCTCAGCTTACGATCAGGGCCGGCAAACCAACACCGCTGGACTGCCCTCCGGCTTTTATCTTGGTGCTCAGGTGGCGGGCGAAGCGGTGGCCGATTGGGCGTTGACGCGATCCACGGCGGTCTATACCACCGCCGTAGGCCTCAACGGCCCGACCGTCCCCATCGACACAAATGGCCTGTCCACCATTC
>JBEKSU010000184.1:0-7441 GCA_049516755.1 Verrucomicrobiota bacterium
TTGATCGAACGGTTGCTGGAAGAAGGTTTTACCTCCACCGACATTGCATCCGCGTGCCTCGCCCAATTGCAAAGCGGCGAAGCCGCGCCGGCACACCCGCCGCGCACCGCCGAATATGAACGGCCCGAACGACAGGAACGCGGGAATTACCAGGACGGCCGCCCGCGCATGCGCTCCGACGACCGCCGTGCCCCGCGCGGCGAAAGCCGTGAACGCTTCGAGCGTCCGCAACGTTTTGCCGAACGCCGCGAGGTCCGCCCGCCGCGCGCTGCAGCGCCGGTTGCCAAACCGCTGCGTCCTGAAAAACAGCCCGCCACCGGAGCGCCAGGTTCCGGCCCGGCACGTCTTAAAACCGTTTCCACACCCGCAAGCGGCGCGCACGAAGTGACGCGCCCTGCCACCGACACTGCCGCCAAACCGGAAGTTGAAAAGACCTATTCCGACGAAGAAATTCTGGCCTCCGTGACGAAGCCCGAGCCTTCCAAGCCGGTTGAATCAAAACCACTGCGCAAATCCGCTCCGCCCTGGGAACGCCGCGAGCACTCCGAAGAAAAAGCCGTCCGCCCGCCAAAGCAGAACCGCCCTCCGGCTGGCGACTTCACGCGGTTGCACATGAATCTCGGCGAAGCCATGGGCGTGGTCCCCATTGACATCGTGAACGCCATCGCTGGCGAAACCGGCCTGCCGGGCAAGGTCGTGGGCAACGTGGACATCCGCGAGCGGCATCTGTTTGTGGACGTGGCCACCGATCATGCCAACGCCATCCTCGCCAAACTCAATCGCACCCGCATCAAGGGGCACAAGGTGAAGATCAAGGCCGCGTGAGCACGAATCCCGGGAGCGCCGGCGTCCCGCCGGCAAGTGGTCAAGGCCCGCAAACGTGCCGGCCAGAGGCCGGCGCTCCCAGGGACGATTACATGAGCAACCCGACACCAACCAGGTCAGTGGAACGGTTGTTTCCGTTTGTTTTACGGGCAAAGATCCTGCTCGTTGGCCGCGAGAAGCTGCGTCACAACAAGGGCAAGCTGCATTTCGTGCTGGTCACCGAAGATATCGCGGAAAGTGTCCGGGCGGAAATCCTGCTGGATTTCAAATATTACCCGGTGGTGCAACATTTCACGGCGGCGGACCTGGAGAAATTTTTTGGAATCAAAGGCGCCAAGGCGGTCGGTTTTGCCAAGTCCGGCCTCGCGCAATCCATTTACGCCGAACTGAAGGCGCACCGCATCAACCAGCCGGTGACGAAACAGAAGCCGCCTGAACCGCCGGCAAATCCTCCTGGAAAAAGAAGCTGAGACTTCGCAACTGGCGGATCAAATGGCGGACCGTGTTGGCGATGACACGATGCCATGGTACTGATTAATTCTCCGCTGAGTGCAGGCCGCCGGTGCCGGCGCGAAAGGCAATGTTGGTGCGCTCGGGATTGTCGGGCAATGGTTGGGCACAGTTCCAGACGCACGCGCCGCAGTGGACGCATTTTTCGCGGTCGAAATCCGGCACGCCGTCGTTCCCCAGCGTGATGGCCTGGCCGCTGCACGCCTCGATGCAAATTTTCGCCCCGCATTTTTCACACAATTCCGGGTGCAGAAACTCGACATGGTCGGCGTAACCGGTGGGCGCCTGCACCTTGCCGCCCATGAGCAAAGCGTCCTGATGCGACATGAGCAATTGGCCGTCATAAGGAATCGCGGGCCAGCCAACTTTTTCCATCAGCGCGCCGTGGAGCGAGCTGTTCCGCGCCTGGCATTCAGCATGAAGTTTCGCAATTTCTTCCGGCGAGATGCGGCCACGATAATATTCCTCGATGGACGGGATGCGTTTCCAGGGCGGCACGGGATCGCCGGCGAGAGTGAGTTTGCCATTGGTCAGGCCGGCGAGCGCCATGCCGATCATGCCACACACCACGCCTTTTTGAAAACCATCGCGCGATTTCTCGGCCACAATCGCTTCCTTTTCCACCCAGCTCGCGCGGCGGCGTTTCACGTAGGCTTCGTCGAGATTTTGTTTCGTGAAGGGTTTTTTTGCCTTGAGCAATTCGAGGACGGCCTCGGCGAGTTGCGTGCCGGTGGCCCAGGCTTCATCCACGCCGGAGCCGGTGAGCACGTTGGTGCTGCCGCTGCCTTCGCCAACGCGCGCATAGCCGTCGCCAGCGAGATGCGGTTCACCGCGGCGGCCCGATTCGCCGAGCGTCTTCGCGCCCCACGAACGGAGCTTGCCGCCTTTGAGATAACGCCAGAGATACGGGTGCAGCATCCAGTGCTGGAGCTGGCGATAAGCCGTGCGCATGGGGCTGTCGAACCACGACGGCACAAAAATGCCGAGCGACGCGACGCGGTCGGGATGCACGTAGAAGAATCCAAAAATCTCTGGCTCCGGAAAACCGAACGTGTGCAGCACGGTGCCGGGTTTAAGCGGCGTGCCCTCGGGCAAATCCACAACAAACTTCATGCCCACCGCCCAATCACGGGCGTGATGGCCATCAGGCAGGCCGAAGTGCGCGTCGAGCTGCTGGCCGATGGGACCGACCGGGCCGTCAGCAACGACGGTGAGCGCGGCGTGAATGTCCATGCCGGGTGTGAAACCATCGGCCGGCTGTCCTTTCTTGTCCACGCCCTGGTCGAGCAAGCGCACGCCGACAACTTTCGAGTGACCACGCAAAGTAGCGCAGGCGTCCCGCCTGCGACTGACAATGGTGGATGTGTTCTCGCTCGCGCTGACGCGTTCGTCGGGCAGGCGAGACGCCTGCGCTACTTTATCAGCATCCGCAGCGTCACTTTGCTTGGTTTCAGGCGGCTCAATCAGTACTTTGGCTACGGGTGTTCCGGGCCAGATTTGGACCGTGCCGGTGCTTTGCACCTGCGCGCCAACCCACTGCATGAACTGCCCCATGGAGAGGAGCAGGCCGCCTTCCTTGTGCAGGAATGAAGGCGTCCACGGCAGGTTGACTGCGTCGTGTTCCACCGGCAACGCCCACTTGAACGTGCGAATCATCGCATCCGCGGCGCGCAATGTGGCCGAACGCCGGCTGGCGCCGATGGGATCGAGCAAATAAAGAACTTTTTCCTCGCCAACCGGCGCGGACATCGGAATCTGCGCCCGGTCGAGTTCGGGAAACGTTGCCCGCAAAGCCCGCGCCTTCGTCACGACGCCGGAGACGCCGAAGCCGATGTCATCGGCTCGTTCGTAGCAGAGCACCTGGAGCGGCAGGCCCGGCGCGGTTGCGCTTTCGATGGCTGGCGTGCCATCGGCGTTGACGAGCTGCTTCGACAGCGTGGTGAGGAATCCCGCCGTGGCCGGACCGAAGCCGACGCAGACGATGTCCACGTCCATGCGCTGGCGTTCAATCTGAATCTGCGCTGCGTCCATGCTTACACCGGATAATCCAGCGCCTCGCGGGTCATCACCTTCGTCAACGCCTCGGCGGCGCTGTCCTTGGCCAGGCGGCTGCCGGTGAGGCAGCCGTCAAGCTTCGACCGCAGGCGGACGAAGTCTTCCAGCCCGGCGAATTTCACGCACGGCCCGGCCTTGGCCGGGTGTGATTCGCCGGTTTCCGACACATCCGAAAAGGCGCGGGCGGAGCCGCCAATTCCGGGGATGATGCCTTCGAGCGACTCCAGTTCGGCGGCGCAATAGCAGGCATGACAACTGGTTTCGTCCCAGGCGGGATGGCGGTTGTAGCCGTGGACGAGTTCGGTGCAGATGCGGCTGACTTCACCGGCGGCGCGCGCGCATTGCACGTGGCACAGGTCCGTGAAAAAATCCACCGTGCCGGCCAGACCATCAGCGAGCGCGGGATTCGCGGCGCCTTTCGTTTCCAGTTCGATCACATCCAGGATGAATTGCCGCGCGGCGAGCAGCCAGCACAGTCCATCGGCGAGCGGGAAGGTCACCCCCTGGCGCGCCTTGTGATAAAGCCTCACGCCATCGGCATCCTTGGCGTCCTGCACATGGTTGAGCGTCCAGAGCCAGAGTTGCATGGCGCTGGCGAGCGTGCAGGCGCCGGTGCCGGGCCGGTCAGAAGCGATGCGCCGCATTTCCAGAATCCACTGCTGGAATTGCGCCAGGAACAACTCGTTGGCCATCGTGATCGAGAGCTGGAGCCGCTGCACGGCTTCCGGCCCCTCGTAGGTGGCTTCGAGCTGTGCGTCCATCCACTTCTGGCCAAGGAAGCCGGGGCAATCCTCCGTGACACCATAACCGCCCATGAGGCTGACGGCCTCGCGCATCATGGTCGCGCCGTGGCCGGTGTTCCAAAGCTTGCATGCCGGACAAAGGACGCCGGCGAGCGAGTCGAGTTTGACGAACTGGACGAGCAGGTCGGATTCAAGGATTTCCTGGCGCTTCAAATCCCGTTCGCCAACGGATTGGGAGGTGATCTGCAACAGTTCGAGCGCATCCTTTTGTTTCGCCGCCAATTCCTTGAGCGCGGCGCGGCCGGTGAGTTTCTTTTCGGCCATCAACCGGTCCTTTTGTCTTTCCAGCGGGTCCAGCACGTCGAATATCCGCGCGGCCTCAAAACCGAGCGAGGCGCTCGCTTCGCCGGCGGCCCAGACGTCCACGAGACGATGCAGCACGTCCTCCTTTTGTTGCAAGCCGAGTTCATAGCGCGGCGTGCCGGGCGTGCCTTCGCCGCCACGGAAACGCCGTCGCGCGTAAAGAATCACCGGCTCAACCGCGGAAAGCAGCTTCGCGGCGGTCATCAAGCCGACGGTCACACGTGTCCTGCGGAAAACAGCTTCGATGACGTCGCTGTTCGAATAATTCGGGACGATGACGCCGTCCCTGACCGTGTAACCGCCGACGATGCGGCTGGCCGGCACCTTGAGATTGAAGACGGGATCATTGGTTGAGGAAAGCTGGTGGACGAGCTTCTTGGTCGGCGTGCCGCGGTCCCAAATTCCCGGGTCGCCTTCTTCGAGGATGATCATGCAGCTGCCCTTGATGCGCTCGTCGTCGGAATCCACGGCCGCCGTCACGACGTTGGCGAAGCCCATGTTGGTGATGAACCGTCCGCGTTTGTCCACCTGCAACAACGGTTCCTGGCCGTCCTTCCACTCGGCCACGCGAACCTTGCCGGCGAGCATTCCGGTCTCCACCCCGGCAAACGGGATCGGTTCGGTCAGCGCAAAGGCGGCGCGGATCTGCTTGCGATTTTCTCCCGGCTTGAGCGGCGCGGCCCCGGCAACGTACTTGGCGCGTTGTTCCGGCGTGCCGCGCTCGTGAATCGGCGCCAGGCCCAGATTGCCCGCCAGGCTGCACGTGGCCGCCCCGGCGTCCACCCACGAAAGTTCAAACGCCACCAGCGCCAGCGCGAGATTCTTCGGCCCGGCGATGAACCCGCCTTCCTCCGGGTCAAGGGCCGCAGCGGTGATGCCGCTTTCATCGAAGTGTTGCAACAGCGCTGCCTTCGCGGGCGTCCACTCATGCGAGTTGCGTCCGCCGTCCGCGACGACGCGGGCGACCGGCCCGCGCGCAACGGCGCGGCTGGCCTGCACGAGCATGTGGAATTCGTAACGGTCGGCGAAACGCCACATGATCTGGCGGATGTCGTCACCGGGGAGGGTTTGCAAACCCGGCGCGGATTTTGTTCCGGCGATCACTTCCATAAAAATTCTTTCACTTTCCGGCGTTTCATTTTGTCATCCAAATTTTCGAGCGTCTCCGTCCATCCAAGCGGACAATGAACCTTGCAGAAGAATCTGCTGTTTTTCCAGAATAAAAGGCGGCGTTTTTAAAAAATAATGCCCAACCTCGTCCCGCTGCCCCCGGGATCGGAAAATCGCCGCTGCTACAGAGCTTATGAGAAGTGTTTCTGCAACCACAACAGCGTTCGTTTCAGCCAGTTGAAGTTGAAATAACCGCGGAGGTATGCGTATTGAACGAGCAGCAAGGCGGCAAAAACCACCGCCCATTCCGCGCATAATTTCCGTTCCTTGCGGCTTTTGATCAGGCCCAGCGCAGCCGCGGCGTTTCCGGCGGCGGCCAGCGCCAGGCCCCAGAACATCAACCATTGTGCCTGCGTATTCGCGGAAATCTGCCAGTAGCCCCATTGCGCCCGGGTGGCCGCCGGCAACCCGATGAAAATCAGCACCAACAGGCCCGCGTTGAGGCATTGGATGAATATTCGTTGCATGGGCCGGCCCCGTGAGCGCACGGCGGATCAATTGACCGTTTCCTCAATCTTGTATTTGAACATCCGCTTTTTCATCCAGCGCACCGCCAGCAGATCATAAAACGACGCGAACAGACGGTTCCAGATGCCGTAGTTGCTCCGGCCGGCATGGCGGCGGTTGGCCGCAATCGGGATTTCGGTGACGGTGAAACCCTCGATCTTGAACAAGGTCGGCATGAACCGGTGCATGCCCTTGAAAAATTTCAGGTTGGCAATGCACTCGCGCTTGAACGCCCGGTAACAGCAACCGGCATCGCTGATGTTCTCGCTCGACAACACGTTGCGGACCCAGTTGGCGATCCGCGACGACGCCACCCGGATGAATCCGTCGCTCGCGCGCCGCGCCGCCACACGCGAGCCACAAACGCAGTCGAATTTTTCGAGCGCCGCCAGCAGTTTCGGCAGGTCGCGCGGGTCGTTCTGCAAATCGGCGTCGAGGGTGACGATGGCCCGGCCGCGCGCAGCCTGCATGCCCGCCCACAGCGCCGCGGATTGCCCGCAGTTGAACGCGAACCGCTGGGCACGAATGCGCGGGTCCCCCGCCGCAAGATGTTTGAGGAGCTCCCACGTCCGGTCCCGGCTGCAATCATCGGTGATGACAATCTCGTAAGACAGGCGGAGCGGCTCCACCGCCCCGCGGACAGCCGCGATGAGCGCGAGCAGATTCCCCTCCTCGTTGTAACAGGGAATGACGAAGCTGAGTTCTGGCGTTTCGGGCATTTTTATTTGCGTAAAACTCGACCATTACATCGCAGACTTTGTCGGCGGCGTCGAGGCTCATTTCGCAGCGAAAAACCCGGCGGCGGACATCAATGGAACCGCTTCTTGGCGACGTTGTCCGGCCGGAGAATCACTTCGCGCCCTTTCCAGCATTTGTCGCCGATGTGGTTCATCCGGCCGAGATGATACCGCCAGGACATGCCGTAAAATGGATTGTGCGTCGGCCAGAAGGAAATGATGTCCAGGTTGATGGCCTTGGCCATTTCGATGGCGCGCTGGATTGACTGCGGATGGTCGTTCCAGTTGAACAAAAGATATTTCCATTCCAGCACCGGCTGGCTCAGGCCGCGCGCGTCGCGATACGCCACCATCGCCTTCATCGCGGCGTAGGCTTTTTCAAAGCTGCCCTCCAGCATGTATTTCGCGCTCATCTCGTCGCTGATGCCGTGGACGGAAAAAAGAATGTGGCTCAGGTTCAGGGCCGCCTCGCGCTTGGCGTCGGTGTTCAGCAAAACGCCGTTGGTCGAGGTCAAAATCCAGCAATCGGGA
>JBEKSU010000185.1:0-7378 GCA_049516755.1 Verrucomicrobiota bacterium
CCCTTCGTGGCCGCCGGGTCGCCGAGGCGCGCGAGTTCTTCCATCAGGTAAGCGTAGGACAAACCGTGGAAACCGTAGCGTTGAATCCCCTTGGCGTCGAAGCGGCGCGGAATCGGCAGCAGCCTGGCCACGCGCGGCATGCTCTGGTGAAACGCCGTGTCGAAGCAGGCCACCTGCGGCAGTTTCGGGTGCCGCTGGCGGAAGGCCTCAATCAGTTCAATCTCGCGCGGCAAATGATCCGGGTCGTTTGGGCTGATTCGACGCAGTTCATCCAATAGCTTTTTTGTGACCATCTCCGGCTCGGTGTGTTTCATCCCATGAACCACGCGATGTCCCACGCCTTTTACTGATTTGAAATCAATTTGCTTTTCGAGCCAGTCTATCAGGGAATTCGCCGCTGATTTGTGATCGGCAGCGGCGAGCTTGTGGCGCTCCGTTTTTTTCTTCGTCGGTTCATTGAACGTCAGGTTCGTCCCGCTTAAACCGATGCGGTCAACCGTTCCGCATAGCCCGCGCTTCAGCGGTTTGACCGCCTCATACAACGCGAACTTGATGCTCGAAGAGCCGCCGTTGATAGTCAGGATGGATGGTTTTTCGTTCATCCTGCGATGTCCAATCCAAACGAAGCCAGTTTCGCGCAAGTAGATTTATAGTCTGTGTGAAGAATGCTTCGAATCCTCAAACCTTCCGCGACCTGGACGAACATCGGGGTGTTTTCGATATAAACCACCCGATGGGCTGGCACTTGGGCGATGTCCAGCGCGAGCCGAAAGATGTCCGCGTCGGGCTTGCGGACGTGGACGAAGCTGGAGGAAACGAAAGAATCCACGAACCCGGCCAGCTTGAATTTCCGAATCCGATACGCATTCAGTTCGCGCGCTTCGTTGCTGACTACGGCGATTTTCAATCCGCACTTTGCCTTGAGCTTGCGGATTAGCTCGATCATCTCGGGGTAAGGTTTCGATTGCGCGAACATGAAGCGCCGAAACTGAGCCCGGGTGAACGGTCGTTTTTGGTAAAAGACCACCCGGTCCAGGTATTCTTCCAGCGTGAGCTTTCCTTCCTCGTAGGTGTCGAAGGTCAGGTGATGTCGATCCTCCATCTCAGTCAACTCCAGCTTGAAGTGGGTCGCCGCCCGTTTGCGGGCATGATGATCCCACCCGTCGGTGAGCAGGACGCCGCCAATATCCAGAAATAATGCTGTGATGGGTGCGCTTCTTTTCATCGGGTCGGGAGTGGGGAAGTCTGGAGGTTCGGCTTTATCATTGCCTGATACATCATTTCCTCGCTGAGGAACGGTGAACCATAGAATTCGTACCCGGCGTTTAATTTTTCGTTCACTTTCCGCGCCAGTTCGTCATGGGTTGCGGCATCGGCGTGAAAAGGCACCGCGACGATGATGTATTCGATGGGAGTTTTCATATTATTGGCTTCTATAAGATTATCGTTGCCAGAGGATTCGTGGGTCTTCCAAGGGAATTGCTACGCCGTCGCAGCGGGGCATCACTCGCGCTGTATAGTCCGCCGATGGGCGGGCCGCAGCGACAGTTGCGCTGTAAATGTAGCCGCCTGATTCGTCGGCCAGCGGGTGAAGGCAGGTCATCTCCTGCCGCACAGGAGGATTTTCTTTGATCCCGTCGGCGTAAAGCTCCACCCGCACCGCCTTGGGGTCGAGGCCATGAAGACTAATTTGAACTTCAATGATATGTTTTCCATCGCGAGTCTCCACCTTCACGCTGCCGAAGTGCAGTGTGGCCCATTTTTGCTCCAGATTGTGCCGCCAGTCCAACATTTGCTTGCCGACTGCGCCCTTATTGGCCACGCGCGCTTGGCAGGCGATCGCCGCCGGGAGATAATGTTGCTCGGTGTATTCGCACACGGCGCGGTTGGCGGAGAAGCGCGGGGTCAACCTCGCCATGCTTTCGCGCATTCGGGCAACCCAAGCTGTGGGAATGCCTTTCTCGTTGCGGGAATAAAATTCGGGAATCACCTCGCGTTCGAGCCGTTCGTAGAGCGCCTCAGCTTCGGCAGCGTCCCAGGCTGGATCGCTGCCATGTTCCTGCCCGTCGCCCAGCGCCCAACCCAATTCCGGGACATAAGCTTCGGCCCACCAGCCATCCAATTCCGAAAGGTTGATGCCCCCGTTGACCAGCACCTTCATGCCGCTCGTGCCGCACGCCTCCCAGGGCCGCTGTGGCGTGTTGAGCCACACATCCACCCCTTGCACCAAGCGTTCGGTCAAGTGCATGTCGTAGTCACTGAGGAAAATTGCATGAGGACGAACTTCCGGTCGGCGAATGAATTGTATCCATTTCTGGATCAGGGCTTGTCCCGCCAAGTCTGCCGGATGAGCCTTGCCCGCAATCATGAGTTGTACCGGTCGCTGCGGATTGGATAACAGGCGCAACAGTCGCTCCGGGTCATGCAGCAGGAGATTGGGTCTTTTATAGGTCGCAAAGCGCCGCGCAAAACCCAAGGTCAGCGCATTGGGGTCAAACAGATGTTTCGCCTCTTCAACAGTCTCGGACGATGCGCTGGCGGCGGCATAATGCCGGGCCAGGCGTTCGCGGGCGTATTCCACCAGCGACTTGCTGGTGGCAAGGCGAAATTTCCAAAGAGTGTCGTCGGAGACACGGCGAATGTCCTGCTCCAAATTTTCCACCGTTCCCAGCCAGCGATTCTTGCCACAGGCCTTCGTCCAAAGTTCATCAGCGGCTGCTGAATCCCAGGTCGGCATGTGAACTCCGTTAGTCACATGGCCAATGGGCACTTCGTCCGCCGGCCAGTTGGGAAAAAGAGGCTCAAAAAGATGCCGGCTGACTTTTCCATGCAAACGGCTCACGCCATTCACCGACCCGCTGCCACGAATGGCCAGATAGGCCATGTTGAAACTCTCCGACGCGTCGTTCGGATTTTGGCGGCCCAAGGCCAGCAAGTCGTGGAGCGAAATTCCAAGTTTCTTCTCTACATAACCGCCGAGATATTGTTCGATGAGCGCCGGAGTGAAACGGTCAAACCCGGCGGCAACTGCCGTATGGGTGGTGAAAAGATTTCCAGCGCGCGTGGCGGCCAGCGCCACTTCAAAAGGCTGCGCGTTCTCCTGCATGAAACTGCGGGCACGCTCCAACACCGCGAAAGCCGCATGACCTTCGTTCAAATGACAGACATCCGGCTTGATGCCCAGTGCGGCGAGCAACCGCCAGCCGCCTATCCCCAGCAGCAGTTCCTGCAAGAGGCGCAACTCCGGCCCGCCGCCATACAACTCGCTGGTAATCCCGCGATGCGCGGGGAAGTTCGCCGCGTCATTGCTGTCCAGCAGGTAAAGCTTCACCCTACCAACCTGGACCTGCCAGGCGCGCAGCCAGACCGAGTAACCGGGTGCGGCGATCTCCAACCGCAACCATTCGCCGTTCGGTTGACGCACCGGCGTGATTGGCAACTGTCCGGGGTCGTTATACGGATAAAGGGCTTGTTGCGCTCCGTCCTTGTCAATCACCTGACGAAAATAGCCTTGTTGGTAGAGCAGCCCCACTCCGACCACCGGCACGCCGAGGTCGCTGGCGGCTTTGAGCTGATCACCGGCCACGTTGCCGAGTCCACCCGAATAGATCGGGAGCGCTTCGCTCAACATATATTCCATGCTGAAATACGCGACGCACTTCAAGGGCGACTGCGGATGATTTTTCTGAAACCACGCGGGCGTCTCGGCAGCCTGACGCTTGGCTCGCAGCAGGTCATCCACTTTCTTACGGAAGGCAGGATCAGCCAGCACGCTTTTGAGTTTGTCTTTGGAGACAGTTTGCAAAACCACCCAGGGGTTTTGCGTTAGTTCCCACAGCGCAGGATCAAGTTTTCGCCACACTCCGTCAGTGGCATGATTCCATGACCAGCGCAAATCCAGCGCCAGCTCCGCCAAGGAATCGAAGCCTTCGATTTCCGTTGGCAGACAATTATCGGTCGGGTTTCTGGCCGGTGATTGTTTGTTTGTCATAAAATTTCCTGTGCTCATGGCTGGTTTTCCAAATTGGCCACTTTCGCCAAGCGGCGACGATGACGCTCCGCTCCGGTGAATTGCGCTGTAAGAAAGGTCTGCACCAATTCCCAAGCAAGGGCGTGACCGACCACAAGGCCGCCGAAACAGATCAGATTCAAATCGTCGTCCTCGACGCCTTGATGCGCCGAAAAGTTTTCATGAATCAAGCAGGCCCGAACCCCCGCCACTTTGTTCGCGCAGACCGATGCTCCAACCCCGCTGCCACAGATGCCCACGCCGCGATCCACCGTCCCGGCGGCAACCGCGCGCGCCAGCGGCACGATAAAATCTGGATAGTCATCATCCTCTTTCGGACGGCCGTCGCCGAAGTCAACCACTTCGTGTCCGGCTTCGCGCAATTTCCCGGCCAGATATTCCTTCAACTCGTAACCGCCATGGTCGGCGGCGATGCCGATGCGTTTCGGCGCTTTAAGTGCGCCCGGACGAACGTGTTTAATTAGATCAGGTCTGTTCATTTTCCTGCCCGGAAGACATTGTCGCTTTTGGCCGCTGCGAACAATGGGGTGAACACCCCATAGCTAACCGCCAGCCCGCAACCTAATGTGTTGCCGGCAATAAAAACAAAATCGAAAGCACAAACATTATGACCAAGAACAATTCCATCGTGGCGATTTTCAAATCGCACATCGAAGCCGAAACTGCCGTCAAGGAACTACAGCAATCGGGCTTTGACATGAAGAAACTATCCATTGTCGGCCGTGACTATCACACCGATGAAAACGTGGTCGGCTATTACAATGCCGGGGACCGCATGAAATACTGGGGAAAACTGGGAGCCTTTTGGGGTGGGTTTTGGGGCTTGTTGTTTGGTTCTGGGTTCTTTTTGATTCCCGGCATCGGGCCGTTGCTTGTGGCCGGGCCGATTGTCAGTTGGATTGTCGGGGCACTGGAAGGCGCAGCGGTGGTGGGCGGTTTGAGTGCGTTGGGCGCCGGGCTTTACAGCATGGGTATCCCCAAGGACAGCATTCTGCAATACGAGACGGCAGTGAAAAGCGGCAAATATATCGTGATCGCCCACGGCTCCGATGCCGAGACGGTTCATGCCCGGGAGATCATCAGCCGCACCAACCCGGAGGCGTTGGAAGCCCATCAGCCAGCGTGCGACAGCATGAAAACCTGCGCGGTGGAAGCGTAATTTGTTGCTGAATTTGAAAAATGTCCGCGCGGCGAATTACCTCATGACGAAAAAACCAACCATGCAGCTTGGCATGATTGGCTTGGGCCGGATGGGCGCCAATATGGTGCGGCGGCTCATCAAAGATGGGCATCGTTGCGTTGTCTTCGACCAGTTGCCGAAAGCGGTGAAGGATTTGGCCAAGGGCAAAGCGGTAGGCGCAGCTTCTCTCGCGGACCTGGTCAAAAGACTCGCCAAGCCGCGTGCCATCTGGCTGATGGTGCCGGCGGCAGTGGTGGATAAAACCATTGCCAACCTCGTGCCATTGCTCGAAGCGGATGACACGCTCATTGACGGCGGCAATTCTTATTACATTGACGACATCCGGCGTGCGAAGGAACTCGCACCGAAGGGAATTCATTATGTGGATGTGGGAACCAGCGGCGGCGTGTGGGGCTTTGATCGCGGTTATTGCATGATGATTGGCGGCGATTCAAAAGTGGTTCAACACCTTGATCCCATTTTTGCCACACTGGCACCGGGCATTGGCAACGTCGCGCGCACACCAGGACGCGAGAAGCTCGGCGGCACTTCCGAACACGGTTATCTCCACTGTGGCCCGAACGGTGCCGGGCATTTTGTTAAAATGGTTCACAATGGCATCGAATACGGGATGATGGCCGCGTATGCCGAGGGATTGGGTATTTTGCGCGGTGCAAACATCGGCAAACAGCAGGGCGAAACAAATGCGGAGACCACGCCGTTGCGCGAGCCTGAAAATTATCAATACGACCTGAACCTTGCCGACATTTCGGAGGTCTGGCGGCGTGGGAGCGTGATCGCTTCGTGGTTGCTCGATTTGACGGCGGATGCGCTTGCCAAAGATTCCGCGCTCACGAATTTTGCCGGACGCGTCTCCGACTCGGGCGAAGGCCGGTGGACGATGAAGGCCGCGATTGATGAAAGCGTGCCCGCGCCGGTGCTCACTACGGCACTATACGAGCGTTTCAGTTCGCGCGGCGATGCCGACTTTCAGGACAAGTTGCTTTCGGCCATGCGCTACGGATTCGGCGGGCATTTGGAAAAATCCGCGAAGTAAGGGCGACACGATGATCAGGTCTGATTTTTATTGCTTCACCAAAAAGATTGGTTTGCTTGGAAAATTTATTCGGTTCTGAAAACCGTGAACTTGGGTAAGTTTGCGTTTCGCGAGCAATTGCGCTTCGGCCGCCAGCCAGTGCTGCACTTCATGCCCCTGCGGCGAACCACGGCTCACATAACTTCCCGCTTCGCCGGGTGATGGCGCAAAATCGATTTCGTTTTGGTTTAATTCCACAACGGCAGCGAGCCGTGATGCACGGGTCGTTTTTTGAATTTGATCCTGGGGAAATTTATGGTTGCTCATGTATTTCTCCCGTTCTTTTTGTTTGCGCTTTTCAACGGTAAATTTTCCGCGTCAGCAAGATGAGACGCTCCCGACGAACTCGCCACCGTCAGAATCGAGTTTCTTCCGCCAAACGGGTTGGGCACGGATTCTTTGGCGTGTGGATCGGGAATCCCTTTGAATTGGTGGAGCGGGCGGACACGCGCGGCAAGGATCGGATTCAGCGGCGCGCGTTGTCGGATGCGGAATCTGCCCGACTGCTACAAGTTGCGGGCAAGAATCAACTGGCCTATATGCTGCCCTTGTTCGCGGGTCTGCGGCGGAACGAGGCCAAGACATTGCGTTGGTCTGATCTGGTGCTGGGCGAGTCCGGCGGATTGTTGCGTCTCCATGCCGCCGTGAACAAGAACCGGAAGGAACAGTCGTTGCCGTTGCATCACGACCTGGCCACAGCATTGCAACAGCAGAAACCGGCAAACGGCAAGGCGGACGATCTGGTGCTGGGCAAAGGTGTTCCCGACATGGACGAGGTTCGTACAGACTTGGAGAAGGCGGGCATTCCGTTTCTGGACGAACGTGGACGCCGGATTGATTATCACGCATTGCGGACAACATTCATCACGCGGCTCTCGACCATGAAGGTGCATCCGCGCGTGGCGATGGAACTGGCACGGCACAGCGACATGCGTCTGACGATGAAGACTTACACGGATGTTGGACAACTGCCGTTGCGCGAAGTGATGGACAGTCTGCCGGGCTTTGGTTCTGACTCCCGAATAGACTCCCGAAATTTAGGCCCGACGGGTCAAACGGTGTCACAGCCTGT
>JBEKSU010000186.1:0-7340 GCA_049516755.1 Verrucomicrobiota bacterium
GATTTGGTGAAACGCGCCGGCATCCAGCGCGTGGCCATCGCCGTCAATGCAGCTCCCGATCATCCAATACCATGAAAAATTTCCAAGCGAACCTGTTCATTGTCCTTGCCATCAGCCTCTGCGGCCTGTGTGCCTGGCAATGGTATGAACAAACCGCCCAGCGCACCGAAATCCAGACCCTCAACCGGATGGTCTATGATCGCGACGCCGCCATCCAGGGCTACACCAACTCGCTCGCCACCTTGAATCATCAGTTGAATCAGATGGACGCGAGCCTCACCGAAGTGAAAGCCGTGGTTGCGACCAACGAACAATGCATCATTTCACAAAAGGCCGAAATCGTGCAACTGCATTTCGCGAACGAAAATGCCACCAACGAAATCGCGCAATACAAGGACGCCGTCAATGCGCTGGAAGCGAAGTTGAAGGAAGCCTATGCCGGCATTGACAAACAGAACGCAGCCATCTCCAACCTTGTCGCCCAGCGCAACGACCTGGTGCAGAAATACAACGACGAAGTGAAAGACCGGAACGACGTTGTGACCAAATACAACAATTTGGTGAAGCAGGTGGAAAAACAATCGGGCGGCTCGAAGCAATAACCCTCTTTAACCCATCACGGTAACCACGATGCCGACCAGGATGCCGATCACGGCGGGGAGTTTTTGCCAGCCGTTGCGTTCACCAAAAAACAACAGGCCGCCGGCAAAACCCACCAACGTGCTGCCGCGGCGCAGACTCATCACTACCGAGACGAGTGACGCCGGATCGCGCAGGGCGCTGAAATAGATGTAATCGGCCGCCAGCAAAGAAAACGCGATGAACGGAATGCTCCAGCGCCAGTGGAATTCGTTGCGCGCCCACCTACGCCGCTTCCAGCCAATAGCGAACGGCGCGAACAGCGCCAGCAGGTAAACCGAGAACCACGCCTGCACTGTCGGCACCGAGAAATGCGCCCGGCCCAGCAGGTATTTGTCATAGAGTGAACTCACCGCGCCGAGCAACGTCCCGGCAATGAGGAACCAGACCCATTTGTTCCGGTGGAAATGTACTCCTTCCAACCGCCCGGCAAACGAAAGCCCTACAAATGACACCAGTGTCGTCAGGACGCCAACCGTTTCCAACCATGTCGGGCGTTCGCCCAGGATCAACAGCGCGCCAAACAGCGTCCAAAGCGGGCTGGTCGCACGAATGGGCGAGCCGAGCGACAGCGGCAGATGTTTGATGGCAAAATAGGTGAACACCCATGACGCCGCGACGATGGCCGATTTTAGCACCAGTTGCAGATGCTGCACCAACGTCAGTGGGTCAGTGACCAGTGATGCCGGCAACGCGCCCGGATGGACCAACGGAACGAACAACAAAATCACCCACACTGCCGCACCGGTCAGGGTGCTGAAAAAAAGGACCGGCAAGACAGCGTTGTCCCGCACGGCGTGTTTGGTGCAAAGCTCATAGACGCCGAGAAACAATGCCGATACCAGGCTGGCAACAATCCAATGCATTAATTTTTATTTCGGTAGGGCAGAGCTGCCGCTCTGCCACAATTTTTGGGCGGTGCAGCAACACCGCCCTACCATAAAAAAAGACGGGCGAACCGCTTTGGCCCGCCCATCGAGCTGTTAATTTTCCGATAATTACATGTTGGCGATGATGTTGTCGCCGAATTGAGAGCACTTGATTTCCGTCGCGCCTTCCATCTGGCGCGCGAAGTCGTAGGTGACGCGCTTGCTGCCAATCGCGCCGTTCAAGCCTTTCAAGATCAAATCCGCCGCCTCCGCCCAACCCAGGTAGCGAAACATCATCTCGCCGCTCAACACGACCGAACCGGGGTTTACGACGTCCTTGTTCGCGTATTTCGGGGCGGTGCCGTGCGTGGCTTCAAAAATCGCGTGGCCGGTGATGTAATTGATGTTGCCGCCGGGCGCGATGCCGATGCCACCCACCTGCGCCGCCAGCGCGTCGCTCAAATAATCGCCATTGAGGTTCAACGTGGCGATGACGTCAAAATCCGTCGGGCGCGTGAGCACCTGCTGGAGCGTGATGTCGGCAATGGCGTCCTTGATGACGATGCCCGCGCCCGGTTTGCCCTCGGGAATTTTGCACCACGGGCCACCATCAATCTCCACCGCGCCAAATTCGGTCTTGGCGAGTTCGTAACTCCAGTCGCGGAACGCGCCCTCGGTGTATTTCATGATGTTGCCCTTGTGGACAATCGTCACCGATTTCTTCTTCTGCGCGATGGCGTATTGGATGGCCGAACGCACCAGGCGCTGGGTGCCAGTCTTCGACACCGGCTTGATGCCGATGCCAACCAACTCCGGCGCTTCCGCACCAAAGCGGATTTTTTTGAAATCCTTCGGGAAATTGGCCTTGAGAAATTCAATCGTCTTGAGCGCCTGTTCCTTTCCGGCCTCAAAATCAATTCCCGCGTAAATGTCCTCGGTGTTTTCGCGGAAGATGACCATGTTGACCTTCTCCGGGTGTTTCACTGGCGACGGAACGCCGGTGAACCATTGTACCGGGCGCAGGCAGACGTAGAGATCGAGCATCTGGCGCAGCGCAACGTTGAGCGAGCGGATGCCGCCGCCGACGGGCGTGGTGAGCGGGCCTTTTATCCCGACAAGATATTCCTTGAACGCCTCGACCGTGTCGTCCGGCAGCCAGTTGTCGAACTTGTTCTTGGCCGCTTCGCCGGCAAACACTTCAAACCAGGCAATCTTGCGTTTGCCGCCGTAGGCTTTCTGCACGGCGGCGTCGAACACACGCACGCTGGCCACCCAGATGTCCGGACCGGTGCCGTCGCCGCGAATGAACGGGAGGATGGCGTTGTCCGGCACGTTGAGCCTGCCGTTCTGGATGGAAATTTTTCCGCCGGCGGGCGGCGTCACATCTTTGTAAGCCATATTGCTATTTTGATTTATGATCGACGATTTACGAATTCAAATTTACGGCGAAAATACGCTTGGTGAAAACCCGGTGTTTTCCAGTTCACGCCACTTCAATCAACTTCGGCGCCACGGATTGTGCCTCTGCAAATTGCGCTTTCACTTTGGCCACGGTGTTTTCAACGGTCAGGCCGTATTTCTGGCGGAGTTCGTCCTGCGTGGTGGCATGTTCGATGAACTGGTCGGGCCAGCCGATGCGCACCACGGGCGTCGTTACGGCCTTCTCGCTGAACAGTTCCAGCACCGCCGAACCATAACCACCCATCAGCGCGTGATCTTCCAGCGTCACGATCACATCGGCCGCCTTGCCAAAAAACTCATGCGCGCCGGCGTCCAGCGGCTTGGTGAAACGCGGGTTGATGACCGCCACGTCGAAACCCTCCTCCGCCAGTTGTTCCACCGCCTTGCATGCAATCGCGCACATTGGGCCCAGCCCAAACAGCGCGACTTTGCGTTTGCCATTGCTGGAAAAGTTCCGGATAACCTCCGCCTTGCCGATCTCAAGCAGCTTCGGCTGATCCTTGATGGGCACGCCTTCCGCCGCGCCGCGCGGGTAACGGATGAAGGTGGGATGCGGCTGGTGCGTGGCGGTGAACATCATATCGGCGAGCTCGTCCTCGTCCTTGGGTGCCATCGCAATGACATTCGGCAGGCAGCGCAGATAGGAGATGTCAAAAATGCCGTGGTGGGTCGGGCCGTCGTTGGCGGAGAGGCCGGCGCGATCCATGCAGAAAATCACCGGCAAATCCTGCAAACAAACGTCGTGATGTATGCAATCGAAGGCGCGTTGCAGGAAGCTGGAATAAATCGCCACCACCGGATGCAATCCCATCGTCGCCATGCCGGCGGCAAAAATGACCGCATGTTCCTCGGCAATACCGACGTCATAATAGCGTTCGGGCATCGCTTTTTCCAGATGCTTCAATCCGGTCCCGCTGGGCATCGCGGCGGTGATACCGACAAGCGTATTGTCTTTCTGGCAGAGTTTGACGAGCGTCTGTCCCATCACGTCCTGATAATTCGGCGGCGTGCCGGGTTTGACGACGGGCGTTTCGCCCGTTTTCACGTCGTAAGGTCCGAGGCCGTGAAACTTTTCCGGGAATTTCAGCGCGGCCTCAAAGCCCTTGCCTTTTTGCGTGAGAATGTGGATGACAATCGGATGATCACACGTCTTGGCAAATTCCAGCGTGCTGATGAGCAACGGCAAATCATGCCCGTCAATCGGGCCCAGATAGCGCACTCCCATTTCCTCGAAAAAAACCGGGCTGCCATAGCCACCGCGTCCATCCGCATCAGCCGGATTGCCGGCCTGCTGCAATCCGACGCCGGCAATCGCCCCCTTGAAACCGCCCTCGGCCTTGTGCGCCAGTTTCATGGCCACATCGCCCTTCGGCAGACGGCGAACAAAGTTTTCAAATTCGCGCGAGAGCTTGTTATAACGGGGGTTGGTGATGAGTTTGTTGAGATAATTGGAAACCGCGCCGACGTTTTTGGCGATGCTCCATTCGTTGTCGTTGAGAATACTGATGAATCGCTTGGTCGTGTGGCCGATGTTGTTGAGCGCCTCGAACGAAATGCCGTTCGTCAGCGCCGCGTCGCCGAAAATACAGACGACGTTTTCGTCCGTGCCGTTCTTATCCCGCGCCGCCGCCATGCCCAGCGCGGCAGACAGTGCCGTGCCTGCATGACCGGCACCGTAGCAATCGTGCGGACTTTCCGTGCGCAACGCGAAGCCGTTCAGTCCGCCCGTCTGCCGGATGGTGCGGAAGCGATTCTTGCGATCCGTGAGAATTTTGTGAACGTAAACCTGATGGCTCACATCCCAGACAAATTTGTCCCGGGGCGTGTTGAAAACGCGATGCAACGCGATGGTCAGTTCGACCACTCCAAGGTTCGGACCGAGATGCCCGCCGCTTTTGGCCAGCCCGACGATCAATTCCTCCCGGATTTCACCGGCCAGTTCCTGAAGTTGCGGCAGCGTGAGCTTTTTCACGTGCGCCGGCCCGTCCACCATGTCGAGATAACGACTCATAATATTTTGAAACGTGATGCGTGACGCGTGAATCACGCTTCACGTTTCACGTTTTAACGTTCAACCTCCTCCGCTTCAAACGCCTTCAATTTCATTTCGCCCGCCGCATTTTTCTCCAGCTGCTGGATTTTCAATTCCGCCTCGGCGAGCTTTTCCTGGCAGATTTTTACCAGCTTGGTCCCCTCCTCGTATCTGGCCAGCAGCGTTTCCAGCGGCAGGTCGTCGGACTCCATGGCCGCAACCACGCCTTCAAGTTTTTTCATGGCCTCCTCAAACGGAAGCCTGGCTTTGGCGGGATTGTTCGGCCCCGCATTTTTTGACGGATTTGACACAAACATCAGGCTAAAATAAAAAAACGGCGGCGTCCAGTTTGGAATCCACGGGCATGCCTCAATTTGGACAATATTACTCCTAACCAGTTCACCGGCTCTCGACCAAACAATCTACTTCTCCGCCCGGCTTAAAACTTCACCGGCCTTCAATCGGGTCTTCAATTTTTGACCGCCTTTTACTTCAACCGCCTTGCGCAAAACCCTGCCGGTGGCCGCGTCCATCGTAATCGAGTAGCCGCGCGCCAGCACCTGCTCCGGCCCCAGCAAACGCAGCCGCGCCCCCGCCGCCTCAAAGCGGCTTCGTCCGTTTCGCAAGCCAGCATGCGCCAGTTCGCGCAAACGCCGCCGGCTCACCACCACCGACTCGCGTCGCTGCTTCAACAACTGCGCCGGGCGAACGCGCAACAATCGCTCTGCCAGATTCTGCCAGGCCACCTGCCGTTCCTTCGTCCCCTGCCTCGTGCAACGCAACAAACCGGTTTGCAAATCGTCGAGTTGTTGTAGAAGTTCATTCAGGCGCCGGCGCGGATGCACCCGCGCCATCCGTTGCGTCAAATCCGTCACCAGCTGCCGGCTGGCGAACACACCCTCAGTGATGATTTCCGCCGCCGCGCTCGGCGTTGCCGCGCGCATGTCCGCGACGAAATCGCTGATGGTGAAATCAATCTCGTGGCCGACCGCCGACACGACGGGAACCGCCGACTCAAAAATCGCCCGCGCCACAACTTCCTCGTTGAACGCCCATAAATCCTCCAGGCTGCCCCCGCCGCGCGTCACCAGAATGAGATCGAGGCCGCCTTGTTGGAGTTCAAGCTTTAGCTTGCTCCGATTTTCCCCACTTTCCAAACAAGCTGCAGCTTGAACTCCAACGTTAAATTCGTTGAGCAGCTTGATGGCCGCCGCAATTTCCGCCGCCGCGCCTTCACCCTGCACCCGGCAGGGCGCGAGGATGACTTCCAAGCCAGGGTTCCGCCGCTGGACGACGTGCAGCACGTCGCGGATTGCAGCGCCGGTAGGCGACGTGACCAGACCGATGCGCTGCGGATATTTCGGGAGCGGACGTTTCCGTTCCGGCGCGAACAAGCCTTCGGCGGCGAGCTTTTGCTTGAGCTTCTCAAAGGCGATTTGGAGCGCGCCGACGCCCTGCAACTCCACCGCACGAACGATGAGCTGATACTGCCCGCGCGCCTCATAAACCGTCACGTCGCCTTGCAGCAGTACTTTCTGCCCATCCGCCAGCAATTCGCGATGCGAAACCTTTTCGCGGCTGAACAAAACGCAACTCAACTGGGCCGCCGCATCCTTGAGCGTGAAATACATGTGGCCGGAGGATTGGACGCGCAGATTGGTGACCTCGCCCGTCACCCAGACCGAGCCGACCGATTTTTCCAGCAACCGTTTGACCTGCGCCGTGAGTTCGCTGACTGACAACACCTGCCGCCCGGCCTCTGTCGGAAACAGTTCACCGAAGTCCCATTGTGATTTGGATTTGCTCACAGTTTTTGCGACCAAATTTGCTTGAAAACATTTTCACTGCTTTCCCGGTTTTATTCAATTTCAAATCCAACTGGAAACAATCATGTATGGTTGAAGTTTGGGCGGCGCGGCAGCGCCACCCTATCAACATCGGGTAGGGCAAAGCTGCTGCTTTGCCAATTCTTCCATGCCATTTAGTGGTAATTCCGATAGGAAACCCGACCGCCCTTCATCACCGTTTGCGTGAGGCAGGGGCGCGCAGGGAGTTGGCCACGCGGCGGAAGTGGTAGCCGAGAATGGCGAGTTCGATGGCGTGCGAGAACTGACGCGGACGCCGGATGAGCGTGCCCCAGAACAGCCGCCAATATCCCACGCGCCCCCGATGCCATACGCCCAGCACCCAGAAGGATTTCAGAAACGCCATCAGGTCCGCCCGCGACAAACGCCGGCGCGGGCCGGTGGGACGATGGCTCTTGAGGAACGTCCGGATGCGCTGGTAGTAATTCCGCGGCTCGTAAAGTTTCTTCACCAGTTCGCGGTAGCCGGATTGCA
>JBEKSU010000187.1:0-7280 GCA_049516755.1 Verrucomicrobiota bacterium
TGACCGGAATGGCCAATGCACCCCTAATCTCTTAAACCGATTTTTCATCCAGCCTCTCGCTTTTCAGGAAAATCCGCACATAAATGTCGCGGCATCAATCGCTATTGGCCGACAGTGAATTTTTTTATACAAATTTCCCGCTGACGGTGTCTATGTAATGAAATCGTGAGCGATTGGCGCGAAAATCTGTACACGAAGAAAGCGGCGGAGTTGATTCTCTATGGCCGCGCACTGGGCCTTGGCCATGGTGAAGCGGAGGATGTTTTGCAGGAAACCTTTCTCGCGCTTCTGCAAAAACCGGAACCGCCGGCCAGGCTGGAACATTATTGCCTGCGCAGTTACCGAAATCGCGCGCGGAATTACCGGCGCTCTTTGTGGCGTCGGTTGACGCGCGAACTGGAGGCGCACCGGTGGTTTGAGAAAAGCCCGGCGGAAAGTCCGGCTGAGCGTGACGCGATGCATTGCCTCGCCAAACTGCCGATGGAGCAGCGCGAAGTGATTGTGTTGAAAATCTGGCATCGCTGCACGTTCGAGGAAATTGGCGGGGTGCTGGATATTTCACCCAACACCGCCGCGGGCCGATACCGTTACGGTTTGCAAAGGATCAAAGTCTGTCTGGAAAGGACAATGTATGAAAGAGATGAACTGGCTGGAAAATCAATTAAGTTCCTGGGAACCGCGCCGGCCCTCGGCGAGTATTAAACGGCGGCTTTTCCCCACGCCGTCCTCCAGACCCAATCCCGGCATGAGCTTTAACTGGCTCGCTCCGGCGACCGTTTGCATGCTGCTGGCCCTGGCGGTCTTCAAACAGGAAAATTACATTTCGGCCGCGTCACCCCGTCACGATGCCGCGGTGGCCATGATGTTGAGCAATCAAAGCTCCGTCCCCTATCTGACCGGCGGCCCGTCACAGATCGAGCACAATATTTTGCCCGCCACTTTTGAATCGACAAACCGCAGCGGTTCCCCTTCTACTATCGGTTTTAAGCCGTTCATAAAATCAAACGACTGACGTCAAAAATGGAAAAGCAAACACCGAAGAACGCCAAGGGCCAGGCGGTAAAACCGGCGCCCGCCGCCAAAACGTCTCCACCGGCACCCCTGCGAGTGCCTCCGCTCTTCCGTAAAATCGACTGGCTGGCTTTGGTCATCACCTTTGCGGTGATTTGGACCGTATATTTTCTGACGCTGGCGCCGGAACAAACTTTGGAGGATTCCGGCGAGTTGTGCACCGGCTCTTTCTACGCCGGGATTCCCCACCCGCCGGGTTATCCGTTCTGGGCCATCTATTCCTGGCTTTGGACAAAACTGCTGGTGGTCGGAAACGTAGCGTGGCGGGTGGAAGTGGGCGAAGCAACCGCCGCCGCCCTGGCTTGCGGTTTGGTAGCCTTCATGGTTTCGCGGGGCAGCAGCATGCTCATGGAAGGGATTGAAGAACTGCGGAGCCTGACCGGCAAATGGGAAAATATCATCTGCCTGGTTTCCGGAACTGTCGCCGGGCTGCTGCTGGGCCTCGGAAGCGTCATGTGGAGCGAGTCGGTCGCCATCAATCGAATCTCCCCCTTCGGCGTGCCTTGGTTGATGATCGTATTGGTCTGTCTTCTGCGGTGGATTTATGCTCCGCACCAACGCGGCTACCTCTACACCGCCATGTTTTTCTTTGGCATCTGCGCCACCATTCACCAAACCCTGCTCATCGCAGCCATGGGTATTGAAGTCGCCATCGCTGCCACCCAACCCCGGCTTGGCCGCGACCTCTTTCTGGGCAACAGCATCGTATATGTGCTGGGGTTGATAGCAAACAGCATGCACTTCACCAACATGCTCGATACTGCCTTGGTGGTGCTGGTCATTTATCACACTGTGGGACTGGGTTCGGTTGCAGCCTGGATTTGGCTGGGGGTCAAGACCAAGGCCATTGGCACCGAATGGAAGGCGGTGCTATTGATGGGGTTGTTGTGGCTGGCAGGCGCATCATTTTATTTTTACGAGCCGATTGCCGGCATGACCGATCCGCCGATGCAGTGGGGTTATCCGCGCACGGTTGAAGGATTCTTTCATGCGTTAAGCCGTGGCCAGTACGAAAAAGCCAACCCGTCGGACATTGTCCATGATCCGGGACGTTTTGTAATGCAGCTTGGCATTCTGGTCAGTGATATCGCCACCGAGTTCAACTGGGTCTTGGTGTTTGTCGCGCTGGTGCCGTTGTTGTTTTTCTTCAAAATGCAAAAGCGTGAGCGCTCCTGGATTACCGGCCTCATCGCACTTTACATGTGCATCGGTGTCCTGTTGATGGTGCTCATGAACACATCGCCCGACCGCCAGTCCGCGGAGCTGAACAAGGTGTTTTTTATCGCCTCTCACGGTATCGTCGCAATCATGGCCGGCTATGGCATGGCGCTGATCGCCTCGTTTATGGCGACACATTACGCGGTATTTCGTCGTTGGGGGTTGCTGGGGGGCGCGGTTGCTGCGCTGATTGCGATATATTGTCTCTGGGACGCGACGGGAAAACACTATTTCGGACTCGCCGGCGAGGTCAGTCTTTTCGAGCTTCCCCACTGGATCAAGCTGGCTTTCGTCAAAGACCAGGGCGGTCTGCCCATTTATGCCAACCTGATTCTGGTTGCGATACCGTTCGTCTTTCTTTTGGCGCTGCTCCTCTACCGCAACCGCGGTCCGGTGCTGATCACGCTGG
Organism: Verrucomicrobiota bacterium; assembly: GCA_049516755.1. Classification (GTDB taxonomy): domain Bacteria; phylum Verrucomicrobiota; class Verrucomicrobiia; order Limisphaerales; family UBA11358; genus UBA11358. The sequence goes on from JBEKSU010000187.1 coordinate 2,699, forward strand.
CGCTCTTTGCCACCATGCCGTTGTATTCCGGGTTGTGCCACTGGGCGCACAGCGAACAACGGTACCACTGGTTCGGCTACTGGTTCGGACATGACATGTTCACCCCGCCATTCCCCGGACCGGATGGCAAACTTACCTATGACGCCAAGTTGCGGCAACAGGCGATGAAAGGCCCCAACGGCAATCTCATCTACCCCGAAATGACCGAGGATACGATCCTTTTTGGCGGCACCGACCCCGGCCGTTTTTGTCCGACATACGCGATCTTTTGTGACAGTTTCATACCGCACAATTGCCAGCCGGCCCAGGACCAGAACTTTAACCGCCGGGACGTGTATCTGATCACGCAAAATGCCCTGGCTGACGGCACCTATCTTGATTACCTCCGCGCACAATACTTCCGCAGTCATCAAATCGACCCGCCCTTTTTCAGCGAACTTGCCCGCACGCTGCTCCACGACCAGCCCTACCAGACCAATCTGCTGGCCCGCCTTGTGTCGCCACTGGATTGGATTTTTGAAGCTCGCGGTGCCCGTATCGAAAAACGCTGGCGCGTCTCCACGTCGTGGTTCACCGGCAAGGACTTCTCGAATCTGCCAGCCTTGGCGGCCCAATTGCGTCCCGGCGACAAACAAGATCCGCTCTCCCAATGGCTCTTCCAGAACCTCGGCAAGCCGACTCAAGACTTGATCACCGGCAAGGCCAGCGAAACCCGGTTGCGCCCGGCGCTGGCGGCTGACTTGAACCGCCTGCTCGAGGCCGGGCCGATCTATGATGCGAACCGGTTCACCCAGGTGAAAATTTCGGATTACCTTCAGCAATTTATCGCCCAAAATCCCCAGGGCGATACTCGCATCCGCCTGAACCGGCTGCTGCTCGAAGCCGCTTATCCGGACGATATCGCAAAAAGCCTTGGCGGGGTTTATCCGGACCGCGAAATTTACATTCCGAGTCCGGAGGATTCGCAACGATGCTTCCAGGATTATATGGAGGATGTGCAACGCCGGATTCAACTTGACCAGAAAATGCCCGGCGAGGATGTGCATATTGATTCCAGCGGAAGAATGCAGGTCAGCGGCCAGGTCGCCGTGATGATGATCAACGGATACCTGTGCAAAGTCATTTTCGATCACAACCCAAACAACGATTTTTTCATTGAGGAAAGTTTTCCGTTGCCGTGGATGTATCCCTATGAAACGCCCTTCGGCATCATCATGAAAATCAATCGCAACCCGCAGCCGGAACTCTCGGAAGAGATTTTAAAGCGGGATCACGCGTTCTGGAGCGATTATTCCCAACGGCTCATCGGCAACTGGATTACCTACGACACCTCGGTCAAGGATGTCGTCGATTTTATTGAAAGAGTCTATCTGCGTCACAATTACAGTGGCTTCAAAGGCGACCTCAAATTTGTGCGCGATGAGTCGGCGCAAAAGGCGTTTTCCAAGCTCCGCAGTTCCATCACGGGCATTTACGCCTGGCGTTTGGGTCCGCAATGCCCGGAGGAGTACCGTCAAAAAACCGTCGTCGGAACGCAGGCGCTGATCCGCGAGACTGATTTCGCATTCAAACAGGCGTTCGCCTTCTGCCCCTACAGCCCGGAAGCCGTCTTTCGTTACATCAATTTCTTGCTTCAGTATGGTCGCATCGATGACGCGATCCTCGTCGCCCAAACCTGTCAAAAACTTGACCCGTACAATGATTCGGTGAGAGGAACCGTGAAACAGCTGGAGGATATCAAAAACCAATCCGCCAACCGCACCCAGATCGAAACCCAGATTCAGCACATGGAAAATGAGGCGCGGACGAACCCGGACAATCTTCAAAACCTCCTGGCCCTCGCCAACATCGACCTTCAAATGCAACAAACCAATCGGGCCATTGATCTTTTTGATCGTGCGTTGGCCAACCCCCATATCACGTCCAACGAAGCCGGTTTCATTGCCCAGAAATATGTTGAAATGGGCAACCTGATCAAACTCGAACAGGTCCTTCAAAAAATCGTTGACATCGCTCCCGACCAGCCCGAACCCTGGTATGACATCGCCGCGCTCAATATTGTGCTCGGCAAACCAGACCAGGGCCTTCAGAACCTCCGCAAATCGCTTGAACTCAATGCGCAGCGGCTCAAGGCCAACCCCACCGCGCGCGACCTCATGGCCGAGGCGCGGAAGGACCCACGCTTCGATTCGTTGCGGAACCGGCCTGAATTTCAAAAGATGGTTCCGCCCAATTGACCATTTCCAAATCTCAAATTTGAAATTCCCCATGCCGCGTTGCGGCCACGTCTCAGTTGCCGAAGTGCAGCCAATCCGCTAATCTGACTACCCGGCATCATTTATATCGGGAGCATTGCATGAAAAAATCAGCGTCAGACAACAGAAAACCGGAGGCCCGGACCGACGCGACCCAATCGCCGCCGGCCGATGTTCCCGTCGTGGCCGAACTCACGCCGGAGCAGCTCCAAGATCTGAAAGCCCGCGCCGCCAAGGCGGACGAGCATTGGGACCGCCTCCTGCGCACCGCCGCCGATCTCGACAATTTCAAAAAACGCGCCGCGCGCGAACGCATCGAGGCCGCTCAGTATGCCAACGCTACGCTCCTGCTGAAACTGCTCCCCGTGCTCGACCATTTTGAAATGGCCCAGGCCAACGCGCCAGCCACGGAAGCCGCCCCCGGCGGAATCGCATCCTTGCAGGCCGGCATTGCCATGATCCAGCAGCAGCTCAAAGGCGTTCTCGCCGAAACCGGCCTGGAAGAAATTGACGCCAGCGGCAAACCGTTCGATCCCATGCTGCATGAGGCGGTTTCGCAATTGGAAACCGATGACGCGCCCGAAGGACAGGTCGTCCAGCAAATTCGCAAGGGTTACAAATTGCGCGACCGCTTGCTGCGACCGGCGGCGGTCGTTGTCGCCAAAAAACCTTCTGTGCCCTCCGCAACCTGAGCCATGCCCAAACGCGATTATTACGAAGTGCTCGGCGTCAGCCGGGGCGCCAGCGATGAAGAAATCAAAAAGGCCTATCGCAAACTGGCCGTCAAATTTCATCCGGATAAAAATCCCGGCGACAAAACCGCCGAGGAAAAATTCAAGGAAATCGGCGAAGCCTACGAGGCGTTGAATGATCCGCAACGGCGCGCCGCCTACGATCAATACGGCCACGCAGCCTTCGATCCGCGGGCGCGGGCCAGTCGCGGGTTTGGTGGCGCCGGCGGCTTTCATGATCCATTCGAAATCTTCCGCGAGGTTTTCGGCGGCAGTGGCATCTTCGAAAGCTTCTTCGGCGGCGGCCAGGACCCGTCGCTGCCGCAACGCGGCGGCGACTTGCGGTATGATCTGGAAATCGCCCTGGAAGAGGCTGTGCTGGGCTGCGAGAAGGAGATTTCCGTATCGAAACTCGACCGCTGTGAAACGTGCAACGGCTCCGGCATGGAGCACGGCTCAAAAATCCGGACGTGCTCGACCTGCGGCGGGCGCGGACAGGTGCTCACGTCGCGCGGCATCTTTAGCATCGCGCAAACGTGCCCGCACTGCAAAGGCGCGGGGCGCATTTTGGAAAAGCCATGCAAATCATGCCACGGCGAGGGCAAGCGCGAACGCAGTTCCAAAATCAAACTTCGCATTCCGCCGGGGGTGGACGCCGGCTCGCGCCTGCGCTCCACCGGCAACGGCGAAGCCGGCTTTCGCGGCGGGCCACCGGGCGACCTTTACGTCGTTTTGCATGTCAAGGCGCATGAAATTTTCCAGCGCGACGGCGACGATTTGCTCTGCGAAGTGCCGGTAGGATTTGTCAAGGCGACTCTCGGCGCGGAAATTGAAGTGCCGACGCTCGACGGCCGGGCCACCATTAAAATTCCTGCCGGCACGCAACCGGGCACAACCTTCCGTGTCAAAGGCAAAGGCGTGAAGAATCTGCAGGGCTATGGCCACGGCGATTTGCACGTCCGCGTTCAGGTCGAGGTTCCAACGCACTTGAACCACGAGCAAAAGGCCAAATTGCAGGAATTCGCCGGATTGTGCGGCGAAGACGCCAACCCCATCAGCAAAAGTTTTTTTGAAAAGGCCAAAAAATTGTTTCAATGAATTTTGCAGGAGGCGAGGCAATGAGTCTCCGGGTTGACTCATAGAAAAAGAGTGAGTCTCCTCACGTCGTCTCCTACCATTCAACAAATGCATCGGTTCTACCTGCCGCCCGAACACTGTGCGGGTGACGCGCTCCGCCTCGAAGATACCGAGGCGCACCATGCGCTGCATGTTCTGCGCCTGAAAACGAACGACCCGGTCGTGGTGCTCAATGGCACCGGGACGGAATATTTCTGCACCATCGATGATTGCTCGCGCAATTCGCTGTCCCTGCGCGTGACGGACAAATATTTCACGCCGCCCCTGCCCTGCTCCATCACGCTATTACAGGCAGTGCCCAAGGGAAAACTCATCGAATCCATCATTCAGAAAGCCGTCGAACTGGGCGCACGGCGCGTCGTGCCGCTGCTGACCGAACATGTCGTGACCCGGCTCAACAACCGGGACGCCGCCGATAAACGCGCGAAATGGCAGCAGGTCGCCATTGAAGCCATCAAA
>JBEKSU010000188.1:0-7274 GCA_049516755.1 Verrucomicrobiota bacterium
CGGAGAATCTGCCCTTCATTGGCCGTGCGCAGCAGTTCGTCCATGAACGCGACACCATGTTCCAGCCGTTTGAGCAGTTGTTCCTTCGTGTCAGGTGAAATGTCTTCATCGGGAAAATCAATGTGCGCCTCGACGTGCGCGAGCGTCTGCATCATTTCATCGCGCAGCGCGTTGATGCGCCGGGACAGTTTGCCGGCGAGCTGCTCGTTGGCGGCGGCCAGCGCAAGTTCGGTGCGCGAATGGATCAGGTCGGCCACGGCTTCGGCCTGGGCGAGGTCGAGGCGTCCGTTGAGAAAGGCGCGGCGGGTGAATTCGCCGGGCTCGGCCAGGCGCGCGCCGTTTTCCAGCAGCGTGTCGAGCACGAGCTTGGCGGGCAAAAGGCCGCCGTGACAGGTGATTTCCACCGTGTCCTCGCGCGTGAACGTGCGCGGCGCGCGCAGGACCGCCAGCAGCACCTCATCAATGGATTTTTTATCCCGGACAATTTTCCCGAACTGGATCGTGTGGGTCGGGGCCGCCGACGGCTTCAATGAATTTTTCCCGACCGGCAGAAAACTTTTATCGGCGACGGCGAGCGCCTGCGGGCCGGAAAGGCGGACGACGGCCAAGCCGCCTTCGCCGAGCGGGGTGGCAATGGCTGCGATGGTGTCGTCAAGGGTCACGCGGGAAAAATTTCACGGAAAGGCATGCCGACGGAAAGAAAATAAACAAACGTTCTGTCGTTGGTCTGCGTCCTTAAAACGGCAGATGCGTGGTCAGGTGTGAAATGAAGTTTTCGGCGGCCGGGATGCGTCCCGCCAGATACCATGCCGTGACGAACCGCACCAAGCCGGTTCCCGCCACCAGCAGCAGTGAACTCATGAAATACAGGGCAAAAGCGTTGGGCGGGGCGGGCTGCATGACAAACCAGACGCCCTGATGAAGGACCTTGATGGTCAGCACGATACCAATGCCCCAGGCGGCCCACGGAATAATCGCCGGAACCGCGTCCATCAACCGCAGCAGAAACATCGGACTCAACGCATAAATGACCATCGTAAATGACTGGTTGTACGTGTAGCGTCCGTGGAAATTCTCCGCCAATATTTTTATCAGAATGCCGCAAACCACGATGACCAGGAGCAGCAGCAGCGATTGCGTCGTTTCATAAATCACCATCTGGCCGGCGGTGAATTTATGGATGCGGTGGACGATGCCCGCCTGTGGCTCGCCCCATTCCACCAGACGAAAACCTTCCGCGGCCGCCACCAGCAACATCATCGGAAACAGGTAAAGCACCAACAGCGATCCCAGGTTCCGTTTGGCTTTTACCACCCGTTCCCACGCCGCGCCGGTTTGAAAAATCAGGAGCAGCGCCATAATCATGCGCGCGAAGTGATAACGGTTAAATCACTTGCTGACAATCAAATCCGAACCATGGACCGGCGCGCGCCGATTGCTTTCAAACCGCGCCGGTGTAGTTTAACGGCATGAACGCGGCACTTTTAACGGCGCGCGCCGGCGGAAAATGGCTGGGACTGATGTTCGCTGCGCTGGTGCTGGCCGGTTGCGTGACGCAAAATATTGACTGGTCGGCGCGGGTCGGGAATTACACCTATGACCAGGCCATCCGGGAACTGGGCCCGCCCGACAAATCCGCAAAATTGGCCGACGGCACCATTGTCGCCGACTGGCTTGCGCATCACGCCCAGACCCTTGTCGCGCCGGAACCTTACTTTGCGCCGCCCGGCTGTTATTTTGGCCCGCTCACGCCCATGCGCACCGAAACCTATCTGCCGGCCCAATATTTGCGGCTGACCTTCGGTGCGGACGGAAAATTGAAAACGTGGAAGGAACGCGCCGGGTAAAATCCGCTTTCGCCGGCAAGCCGCGCGTGCTTAACTCGCCGGGATGAATGTGGACCTTGGCATCTGGAGCAAACTGACGAAAGTGGTCGTCGGTCTGGTCGTCCTTGCCTTTTTGCTGCTCATCGGGATGTGTTATCTGCCGCTCATCCATCAAAACGAACGGATGCGCTCGGAAAAATTGAGGCTGGAAACGGAACTCGAAAAGGAAACGGAAAAATCCCGGCAGCTCCAGGCCCAGATTGAAGCGTTGCGGAACGACCCGAAAACCATCGAACGGCTGACCCGCGAAAAACTCGGCTACGCCAAACCGGATGAGACAGTGATCCGTTTTGAGCCCGCCGTGACGAACGCGCCGGCGCGCTGAAAAAGACGGGATGCTGGAGTGGCGGAGCAAGCAAAGGGGCGTTGATGAGCCAATTCCCCATCACTCCAATACTCCATTCGGTTTACACCGTCATGATTTCCTTTTCCTTGTGGAGCAGATGCTGGTCAATCTTGGCGCTGTATTCGTCGGTCAGTTTCTGCAAATCCTTTTCGGCCTGCTTTTCCTGGTCCTCGGTGATGCCGCTGTCGTGCGAGTGCTTCTTCAACTGTTCCATCGCATCCCGGCGCACGTGGCGGACGGCCACGCGCCCGTCCTCGGCCATCTTCTTGGTGATTTTCACGAATTCCTGGCGCCGCTCCGTGCTCAACTCGGGAAACGAAATGCGGATGATTTTGCCCTGCACCGTCGGGTTCAGCCCCAGGTTCGCCTTCTGGATGGCCTTCTCAATCGGATGCAGCGTGGCCGCGTCCCACGGCTGGATGACCAGTTGCCGCGGTTCCGGTGTGGTGATGCCGCCCAGTTCGCGGATGCGCATCTGCGAGTCGTAAACCTCCACGACAATGTTCTCGACCAGCGCGGCGGATGCCTTGCCGGTGCGCACGCCGGCAAATTCATTCACGACCACCTGCTCGGTCTTGATCATCTTCTCCTCCGCCTCCAATAAAATATCGTCGGGTGTCATAATAAAAGCACTTTAACAAGCCCGGCCCGCCCGGTCTAATGAAAATTCGACAGCTGGTTTTCTCCCGGGAGCGCCGGCGTCCCGCCGGCTTGATGCGAAAATGATGGGAAGTTACACTTGCCGCCGGGACGGCGGCGCTCCCGGGACGCTGTTTAATACGGGCCACAGGCTCGACGCTAAGACCGTTTGTTGTTAAAGTGTTGAGCGTGGCGGACATCGTTTTAACCACGCTCAACGCGAAATACATCCACGCCGCGTTCGGCCTGCGCTACCTGCTGGCCAATCTCGGCCCGCTCCAACCACGCGCCTGCCTCGCCGAGTTTGACATCAATCAACGTCCGCTCGACATCGCGGATACCCTCCTCGCGCAAAATCCCAAAATCATCGGCTTTGGCATCTATATCTGGAATGTCGAGCCCGCCGCCGAGGTCGTCGCCGCCATCAAACGCGTCCGCCCGGACATCAAAATCATCCTGGGCGGACCGGAGGTCAGCTACGAAACCGAAGACCAACCCATCGTTAAACTGGCGGATCACGTCATCACCGGCGAGGCGGATTTAAAATTTGCGGAGGTGTGCCGCGAATTACTCGGTAGGGCCGAGCTGCCCAGAATCATCCCGGCTGAACTGCCGGAGTTTTCTCAGATCGTTCCACCCTACGACCTCTACACCGATGACGACATTGCGCACCGCATCATCTACGTCGAAGCGTCGCGCGGCTGTCCATTCACGTGCGAGTTTTGCCTGTCGTCGCTCGACATTCCGGTGCGCCAGATTCCCCTGCCCGCTTTGCTCGAACAGTTGCAACGTTTGCTCGACCGCGGTGTGAAACAGTTCAAGTTCGTTGACCGCACGTTCAATCTCAACGTGGAAATCAGCAAGGCCATTCTCGAATTCTTTCTGGAACGTTATCGGCCCGGTCTTTTTTTTCACTTTGAATTGATTCCCGACCGCCTGCCGGACGCGTTGCGCGAAATCATCGCCAGGTTCCCGCCGGGCACATTGCAATTTGAGGTTGGGATCCAGACGTTCAACAAGGAAGTCGGTGCGGCCATCAAACGCCGGCAGAATCATGAACGGCTGGAGGACAATTTCCGATTTCTTCGCCGCCGGACCGGCGTCCACATCCACGCCGATCTGATCGTGGGATTGCCCGGCGAAACGCTCGAAAGTTTTGCCGCCGGGTTCGACCGGTTGATTGCGCTCGGCCCGCAGGAAATCCAGGTGGGCATGCTCAAGCGGCTGCGCGGAACGCCGATTGTCCGGCACGACGCCGAAGGACAGATGATTTACAATCCGCATCCGCCCTATGAAATTCTGCAGAACCGGCTGATTGATTTTGCCACGATGCAGCGGCTGCGCCGGTTCGCCCGCTATTGGGACCTGGTCGGCAACAGCGGCAACTTTGTTGAATCCACGCCGTTGATTTGGAACAACGTAGCGCAGGCGTCCCGCCTGCGAAAACCTGTTTGCAAGGAAAACCTCGCAGGCGAGACGCCCGCGCTACGTTCACCCTTTGCCGCCTTTCTCCGCTTCAGCGACTGGCTGCACCTGCGCACAGGCCGCACGGACGGCATCGCCCTGGTGCGGCTGATGGAACTGCTCTTTGAATTCCTGACCGTTGAACTGAAGTTGGATACGCAGCCGGTGGCCGAAGCGATGTGGCGCGATTACCAACGCGGTGGACGCCACGACAAACCCGGTTTCCTGAAAAGTTTTCTGCCCGTGGAAGAAAAAGCTGCCCCTCAGCGCAATGTCAAAACCGTCCTCCCAAAACGCCAGGCCCGGCATCTGGTTTGAAGCCGGTTTCCGCCCCAAGCCGCCCGTGCGTTTAATGGCATTGTCAACGCGCGGTCACGCCGATAGCTTTGGGGCAGGCCATATATGACACCCAATCAACAACTGGCCACGCTGAATGCGGCGGTCTGCGAAGTCGCTTTTGACAATTTGACGCGCCAGCTCTACGCCACGGATGCGTCCATCTATCAAATCGAGCCGCTGGCCGTTGCCTTTCCCGGCAGCGCGCACGAGGCCAGCGCCATCATCCAGGCCGCGGCGCAGGCGGGGGTCTCGGTCATTCCGCGCGGCGCAGGAACAAGCCTTTCCGGCGGGGCCATCGGCGACGGCGTGGTCGTCGATTTTGCGCGCTACAACCGCAACATTTTCGATCTGAACCTGGAACGCCGGACCGTCCGCGTCGGCGCCGGCGTCATCCTGGACCAGTTGAACGAATTTCTCCGTCCGTACAAATTATGTTTTGGCCCGGACGTGGCGACCAGTTCGCGCGCGACGCTGGGCGGCATGATTGCCAACGATTCGTCCGGCGCGCACGCGCCGGTTTATGGCACGACGGCGGACCACATCAACGTGCTCGAAATCCTGACCGGCGACGGGCGCGTGTCGAGGGTCGGGCCCGGCCATGACAGCCTGCCGCGACAGCGCGATCTGCTGGAAAGTTTGACTTCACTGAACGAACTGCAAATCACCGAGCGCTTTCCGCCGGGCCTCCTGAAACGCTGGCCCGGATACGCGCTGGCCCGGGCGATGCGCGAGCCGGGGAACCTGGCGCATATCATTGCCGGCAGCGAAGGCACGCTTGCGGGAATCATCTCCGCCGAACTGAAACTTGTTCCGCTGCCGGAGCACCGCGGGGTGGGACTGCTGTTCTTTGCGTCCGTGGCCGAAGCGATGCAGGCGGCGACGGAACTGCTCGATCTGAAACCGGCGGCGATCGAACACATTGACCGCCTGCTGTTCGACCAGACCCGCGGCCAGCTCGAATTTCAGGAGGCGCGCGATCTGCTCGAACTCGACACCCGGAAGTGCGAATCCATCCTGATCGTCGAATTTTTCGAGGACGTTGACGAGCGGCTGGCGCTGCTCGGAAAGCGCAAACTGGGTTCGCACACGCAGATTTTGGAAACCCCGGACGAAGCCCGGCTTGTTTGGGCGCTGCGCAAGGCGGGACTGTCCCTGCTGACCGGATGCAAGGGCGCCGCCAAGCCCGTGCCCTTCATCGAGGACACGGCGGTACGGCCGCGGGACCTGCCGGCCTACACCGCCGAACTGCAGAAGCTGATGCGGCGGCTGGAATTGAACGCCTCCTTTTACGGGCACGCCGCGGCGGGGCTGCTGCACGTGCGGCCGGTGCTGGATTTGCACCGCGCCGGGGATTTGAAAAAATTCCGGACGATCGCCGATGAAACGGCCGCGCTCGTGACGCAGTTCAAGGGAACGCTGTGCGGCGAACACGGCGTGGGCATTGCGCGCACCGAGTATGTCAAGCAGCAGGTGGGCGAGGAGGTTTACCAGCTCATGCGGCAGATCAAACAGTGCTTCGACCCGTTTAATCTGTTCAATCCGGGCAAAATCATTTCCGACGGCCGTTATAAAATTGACGCCAACTTGCGCCTGGGTGCCAGCTATTCCCTGAAACTGCCATTTGAACCGGTGCTGGCCTTTTCACCCCGGGACGATTCGTTCACCGCCAACCTGGAACAGTGCAATGGCTGCGGCGGCTGCCTCAAACTGACGCCCAGCATGTGTCCCACCTTCATGGCCACCGGCCAGGAAATCATGTCCACCCGCGGGCGCGCCAACACGATTCGCGCCGTGCTGGAACTGCGCGGCATCCGCGGCGACCCGCTCCGCTCGGCGGAACTCGAAGCGGCATTGAGCAATTGTCTGTCCTGCAAAGCCTGCACCGTGGAATGCCCGTCGAACGTAAATCTGACACTGTTGAAAGCCGAATTGCAGCACGCGCGCATCCAACATCGGGGATTGACCCTGCACGAACGGCTGTTCAGTTCGGTGGATCAACTGGGCCGGCTGGGCTGCAAGATGCCGCGCGTGGCCAATGTGCTTTTGAACACTCCATTTCTGAGCCGGGTGCTGGGCCTTTCCACCAAACGGCTGTTGCCGCCTTTCGCGCTGGAGCGGTTTGATCGTTGGTTTGCCAAACGTCTTCCGTTCCGGGCCGCCTATCGCGGCCGCGTGATGCTTTGGGACGACACGTTCGTGCGCTATTACGAACCCCACGTCGGCATGGCAGCCATCAAGGTGCTCGAAGCCGCAGGTTATGAAGTCGTGCTGCCGAAACTGCGCAAATGCTGCGGCCGACCGGCCTTCAGCCAGGGCAATCTCGACGAAGCCGCGCAACTGGGACGCCACAACCTCGCGGTGCTGGCCAACGACAAAAGCAACCTGCCGATCATTTTTCTCGAACCCTCGTGCTACTCTATGTTCGCACAGGATTATCGCGAGTTGAAGCTGCCGGATGCTGATCGCATCGCCGCGCGCTGTTTTTTGTTCGAGCAATTCATCGAGAATCTGTTGAACACACAGCCGAATGCGCTGATTTTTAACGACCATCCCGAGCGCATGATGATCCAGGTGCATTGCCACGCCAAGGCCCTTGCCAA
>JBEKSU010000189.1:0-7262 GCA_049516755.1 Verrucomicrobiota bacterium
CATCCAGGATTACATCCGTCACAATAACCAGGATCCTAAACCGTTTGTCTGGACCAAACGAGTTGACCAAATCTTAGAAAAGGTCGGCCATTGTAAAGCTGCAACTGTTACACCACACTAGAAGACCTCCAAAACCTTTGCAAAATGGATCCGCGGACTCAGCCGTCCGCGTTCCGGGCCTTTGGGCAACACTCCCTTGACCCTGCCATCAAATCTATCGTTACGGGTTGGAACGCCGAATTCCGAATCGGCATCGGCTGAGGGTGGCATGGTGTCCAAAATGCCGGAACGGAGTCCGGCGCTCCAAGGGCAGGATCCAGATGCACCTGGTGTTTCCCCATAAAAAAGGGCCGGCTGCCTGCCGGCCCTCGTGCAATCGGGAAATGGTTTTGGATCTGTCCTAGAAACGCTTTGTGAGTGTCAAGGCGACGTCGTTGCCCTGCGCCCGGCTATATGCCATGAATTCGTAATTGTAGCGGAGCGAGACGAAGAACATTTGTTGGGGGAAGGCCACGCTGATTTCCGGACCGACCGCCGCCACGCGGTTGAGACCGCCGAGCGGAGCGGGCAGTGAGACGCTGTTGCCCGTCACCTGTTGCTGGTAATAGCCAACGGCGCCCAGATCAATGAACTTCGCCATCGTCTTGCTTACGCCCCATTCCAGCGTATAAGCATCGCCGTAGGTGACTTCCGTGTCCCGCTGTTCGGTGTTGAACTCGAAGCGGTTCAGCGCCGACACCGCCCAGGTCTTTTCCTCATCAATATACCAGGTGGCTCCGGCGGTTTGCATAAACGTCCAATAACCCAAACCGGGTTCCGTCGAAGGACCGTACTTGGTTGGAGAATTGCCCGTGGGCATGTCAACGCCGCTGCCAACCGCGAAATCGAACTGTTTGAGGTGCCACGACAATGTGCCTTCGACAAACAAATCACCGACGCCAAAATCATTGCCCCGGCTCCCCATGAGATCGACCTGCTGGGAAACGATCGGCAGAAAACCGTCCACGCCCACATATCCGCCGAGGAATTTCGTGTCCGTAATCCAGAGCAGGCGGGGAAGATTGACGTAGGTGAACGCATAGAGGTCGGCCGGGCCAATTTTATTGCCGGCTGAATCGTTCAACGAGTTGGCCCAGTAGAAGTAATTGTAGTCGCGGAAATAGACCCCCGGCGGCGGCAGCGAGGCGCCCTTGATACCTTCCACACCGGGCGCATAATGGGCCGAGGGTTGGGCCTTTAAAATGCCCGGCAGCGCCGCCAATGACACCGCCAGCACGAGGAATTGAATCCGAGTTTTCATGATTGTTTTGAATGTTGGGGTTGAGGGTTAAACATCCTGCATCTTGCCGGAGAGGTAGGTCTCGTAGGCGCTCAGGTCGAGCAGGCCGTGGCCGGACAGATTGAACAACAGCACGCTCTTCTTCCCGGCTTCGCGGGCTTTCACGGCTTCGTCCACCACGGCGGCGATCGCATGCGCGGATTCCGGCGCCGGCACAATGCCTTCGGTCTGCGCGAAAAGCGTCCCGGCCTCGAAAACCTTCGTCTGGTGATAGGCCTGGGCCTCAATCAGGCCCAGCTTGAGCGCGTGGCTGACCATGGGTGACATGCCGTGATAACGCAGCCCGCCCGAGTGGATGGACGGCGGCATGAACTTGTGGCCGAGCGTGTACATCATGAGCAACGGCGTCATCTCCGCCGTGTCGCCGAAGTCGTAGCGCAGTTCGCCTTTCGTCAGCGACGGACAGGCCGACGGCTCTACGCCGACAATGCGATACTTCTTTTTCTCCGTGATTTTTTTATGAATGAACGGAAACGTCAGCCCGGCAAAATTGCTCCCGCCGCCGCAACAGCCGAAGATGACGTCCGGCTCCTCGCCGGCCATTTCCATCTGCTTGATGGATTCCTGGCCGATGACGGTTTGATGCAGGCAAACGTGGTTGAGCACGCTGCCGAGCGAGTATTTTGTGTTCGGATGCGTGACGGTGTCTTCAATGGCTTCGCTGATGGCGATGCCGAGGCTGCCGGCACAATGCGGGTCTTCGGCCAGCAGCTTGCGACCGTATTCGGTCTGGTTGCTCGGACTCGGATGGACCGTTGCGCCCCAGGTATGCATGAGCATCCGGCGGTACGGTTTATGGTCGTAGCTCACCTTGACCATGTAGATGTTGCACTCCATGCCGAAGAGTTTGCACGCAAAGGCGAGGGACGCACCCCACTGGCCCGCGCCGGTCTCGGTGGCGAGACGCTTGGTGCCGGCCTGCTTGTTGAAATACGCCTGGGCGACGGATGTGTTGACCTTGTGACTGCCCGCCGGACTGACGCCCTCGTATTTGTAGTAAATATGCGCCGGTGTTTGCAGCGCCTTCTCCAACCGCACCGCGCGCAGCAGCGGCGTGGGCCGCCACAGCGTGTAAATGTCGCGGACCTCTTCAGGGATGGGCACCCAGCGGTCGGGACACATTTCCTGCTTCACGAGGTTCTCCGGGAAAATTGCGAGCAACGCCTCCGGCGGGATCGGCTGTTTGGTGCCCGGATGCAGCGGCGGCGGCAGCGGTTCGGGAAAATCCGCCAGTAGATTGTACCATTGCGTGGGAATGTCCTGCTCGCGCAGCGTGAAGTTGATTTGCTTGCTCATAATGCCAAAAGATTGAAGCTAAACAATTAGCCGTCACCGAACCACTTGTCACGTTGGAATTGGCAATTATCTCAATCAGTAATCATTCATAAAAAATAAAATTATATCAAAACCTTGGGCAAATCGCCGGGCCATCGCCGAAATCGGGGTGCTCGTAAGAGCCGTCGTCATCTCCCGCCCGCATCAGACGGGTACCGTGAAGTGATTTGGGCAACTGTAGCGGCGGTCTATGACCGCCGCAAAAATGAAGCGCGACGCTCAGGGAACACCACCACAGGCCATTTACTGCTCGACACTTAAAGCGAGCCTTCGGTTTGCATCCAGTGGATGGCGTGTTGCAGCAGGTCGTTGGCGTCTTTGAGGTTCAGCTTCTCCTTGATGCGGGCGCGATAGGTTTCAATCGTCCGCATGTCCAGATGCAGTTCATCGGCGATCTGGCGCGTGCCGTGCCCCTGGCCAATCATTTCAAAGACGAGCAGTTCGCGGTCGGAAAGTTTGTCCATGGGCAGGCTGGCTTTGGTGCGCGTGCTGCCGACCGCGGTGGCGGCAATTTGCGCGGCCATTTTCTCGCTCAAATAAACGTCGCCGTTCAATACCGTGCGAATGGCCACCATGATTTTCCGCGTGGCCTCCTGC
This sequence comes from Verrucomicrobiota bacterium, assembly GCA_049516755.1. Classification (GTDB taxonomy): domain Bacteria; phylum Verrucomicrobiota; class Verrucomicrobiia; order Limisphaerales; family UBA11358; genus UBA11358. Next base: position 3,272 of record JBEKSU010000189.1, read on the forward strand.
TTGGTGATGTAGCCGCGGGCCCCGGCGCGAATCACCCGTTCCGCATGAAGCATCTCATCGTGCATGGAGACCACCAGCACCACCAGGTCCGGGTGTCGGCTGCGAATGTCCTTGATCAATTCCATGCCGTGCGAACGTTTCAATGTGAGGTCCACGATGGCCAGGTCCGGCCGGGTGGCGGCAATCTTTTCCATGGCCTGAAAACGGTCCTCGGCTTCGCCGCACACGGTCAAATCCGGTTCGCGCAGGATGGCTTCCGTGAGCCGTTCGCGCACCATCGGATGGTCGTCAACCAGCAGGATGCGTTTCAGGTTTTGTGGCGCCGGCGGGGTTGGTTTGTTGGTGGCCATGATGGATTCAAGCGGGGGGTTGCGGCGCGGAACACGAGACGATGGTGCCATGACCGCCGGCGCTTTCAATATTCAACGTGCCGCCAATGGCCTGGGCGCGATAACTCATGATGTGCAATCCCATGCCGCCGGCCGAATGGGACGGGACGGTGATGCCGATGCCGTCGTCGCTGATTTTCAATTCAATCCGGTTACGGCTGGCTTTCAATTGAATCAAAATGGAACCGGCCCGGCTGTGTTTGACGGCGTTGTTCACCGCCTCCTGTGCGATGCGGTACAGGTGTGTGGCCACGGCATTGTCGGGCACGGATACCGGTTGCGGACATTCCATCCGGCAATCCACCCGGGCGCGGGCGCACACACCCGCGGCCAGTTGCTGCAATGCCAGACTCAAGCCGTCCGCCTCCAGTTGCACGGGAAAAAGTCCGCGGGCCAGGGCCCGGGCTTCCGTAATCGCATCATCAATCACCTTGCCCATTTTTTGGGTGGCGGTGGCCTCGGGCTGCGCCCGGGCGGAGAGCTGTTGCTCGAGGGAATGGTTGTCGAAACCCAGACTGACCAGTTGCTGGCAAAGTCCGTCATGCAGATCCTGGCCGATCCGGGCCTGTTCGCGGTCGCTGATTTCCAGGATTTCGTGCTCCAGCCGGCGCCGGTCCGTGACGTCTTCCGCGATGCCGACGACGCGGATGACCTTGCCGGAGCTGTCGCGAATCGGGAAGGCGCGGTCGCGAATCCATCGCAGTGTGCCGTCGGGCCGGAAGATGCGGTATTCCTGGTTGTATTCCCCGGTGGTTTGTTTTGTGAGCATGGCTTGGGCAATCGAATCACGATCTTCCGGGTGAATGGCCCTCAGCCACCCGTCGGGAGACTGGTACAACTCCTTGCAACTGCGTCCCCAGATTTTTTCGTACGCCGGGCTGACATAGACCATGCGGGTTTCCTCCGAGTCTCTCATCCAGAAGGCGTCGCTGATGTTTTCGGCCAGTTGACGCAACTGCTGCATGGTCTTGCGCAATTGTTCCTCGGTTTGCTTGCGGTCGCCGATTTCACGTTCCAGCGCGGCGGTCCGTTCCTTGATCCGCTGCTCCAGGTTTTCGGCCAGGTTGCGGGCGGCGGATACCAGCAAAACGACGAAAACTGAAATGCCGATCTGCACCCCCAGATTCCAATAAAGAATCGCAGGCTGTGAACCGTGACTGGCCTCGTCCACGAACGAGGCGAGCGAACAGGCCAGGGCGATGAGAATGCCGGCCCTTCGGCTTCCGAACCAGGCGGCGCAAGCCGCGATTAAAAGGTAAAACAAGGTAAAACTGACCCGCGGCGCGGACCGGTAATCAATGATGGCAACCAGAGCGGCCAGGCAAAGGCAAAGAACGCTGGTCGTGGCTTCCAAATTTTGTTTCAAGTGGCGTGAGGATTCCCGACGGTTGACGGGGTGGGCGGCGTAGGAATCAACCATCGCGCCCAGAAGGGCCGGGAGTGAAACAACCCCGCCGAGAACAGCTTGAAAACGCTGCTTTAGCCAGCCGCCTAGTTTTTGCATATTTGCCTTCCGCCGCGAATGCAACAGGGTCTCCAGCAAACCCTGCACCGGAGACTTTATTCAAACCAAATCGCCGACCAATGATAACCATTTTGTCGCATGCAAACAACATCCGCCTGAATCAAAAAATGACTCCCCGTTTTGGGATTTGCCAGCACCGCCGGATTGGGAGATACTATCCATCCGTTTTTACGGCCATTTATGAAACCCCAGGTCGAAATCTATGACACGACCCTGCGCGACGGTTCGCAGGGCGAAGGCATCAATTTTTCCGTGACGGACAAGCTCCGCATCGCCGAGAAGCTCGACGCGTTTGGAGTGCATTACATCGAAGGCGGCTGGCCCGGCTCGAACCCCAAGGACATGGAATTTTTTGCGCAGGCCAGCCGGCGCAAGTGGAAGAATGCCAAAATCGCCGCGTTCAGCATGACCCGCCGCAAAGGCATGGCCGTCGAAAAGGATGAGTTGATGCAGCAGATCCTCGACGCGAAAACACCGGTCGTCACCATCGTCGGCAAGACGTGGCTGTTGCACGTCACCGAGGTGTTGCGCGCCAAGCCGGATGAAAACCTGGCGATGATCGGCGACACCATCCGCTTTTTGAAGGACCACGGCAAAACGGTCATCTACGACGCCGAGCACAGCTTCGACGGTTTCAAGGACGAGCCGGAATACGCGCTGGCCACGTGGCAGGCTGCCGAGAAGGCGGGCGCGGAGTGCATCGTGTTGTGCGACACCAACGGCGGCTGTCTGCCGGAGGAAATCGAGCGCATCACCGCGCTGGCCAAGGGCAAACTCACGGCCCGCATCGGCATCCATACGCATAACGATTGCGGCGTGGGTGTGGCCAATGCGCTGGCCGGCATCGCCGCGGGCGCCACGCAGGTGCAGGGCACCATCAACGGCTACGGCGAACGCACCGGCAATTGCAATCTGACCAGCGTCATCCCGCTGGTGCATTTCAAGTTGAAAAAGACCGGCGTGCCCGCGAGCTCGCTGGCCAAGCTCAAGGAACTTTCCGAATTCGTGGACGAAATGGCCAGCGTCCGGCACGACCCGCGCCAACCGTGGGTGGGCCAGACGGCGTTCGCGCACAAGGGCGGCATGCACGCCCATGCGATCGACCGCGTCGCCCGCAGCTACGAACACATCCAGCCGGAATCCGTCGGGAATTACCGCCGCGTGCTCATCAGCGACATGTCCGGCCGCTCGAACATTTTGATGAAGGGCGCGGAGCTTGGTTTCAAGCTCAAGCCGGACATGCCGGAGGTGAAAGCCATCACGCAGCGCGTCAAGGAACTGGAAAACCAGGGCTGCGAGTTCGAGGCCGCCGAAGGCTCGCTCGCGCTGCTCATCAGCAAGACGCTCAAGCATCGCGACCCGCTGTTTCACGTGGATGCCTATCACGTTTCCATGCGGCGCGACGCAAACGAATCCGTCTGTGAAGCAACGGTCAAGGTCCGCGTTGGCAACAAGCGGGCACAGACGGTGGCCGAGGGCGACGGTCCGGTGAACGCGCTGGACGGCGCGTTGCGCTCGGCGCTGGTGAAATTTTATCCCCAGCTCAAAAAGGTGACGCTCACCGATTACAAGGTGCGCATTCTTGACAGCGACACCGGCACCGCCGCCAAGACGCGCGTGCTCATCGAATCCACGGACGGCAAGCGCGAATGGGGCACCGTGGGCGTGAGCGGGAGCATCATCGAAGCCAGCTTGCAGGCGCTGGTGGACAGCATGGAATACGCGCTGTTAAAGAAGTGAACATCGAACATTCAACATTCAACGCCCAACTCCGAATTTCGGTCGTTGGACGTTCGATGTTGAATGTTGAGCGTTGAATGTTTCCCCTGTGATTTATGTCCGAGATTCCCAAGGCCTATGAACCAAAGTCCGTCGAGGACAAGTGGTATGATTTCTGGCTGAAGCAGGGTTGCTTCACCGCCGACCCGGCGCGCGTGTCGCCCAAACGCCCGGCTTATTCCATCGTCATCCCGCCGCCGAACGTCACCGGCGTGCTCACCATGGGCCACGTCCTCAACAACACCATCCAGGACATCCTCGCCCGCAAGGCGCGCATGGACGGCAAGGAAGTCCTCTG
>JBEKSU010000190.1:0-7166 GCA_049516755.1 Verrucomicrobiota bacterium
ATTGGCAATATGATTTTTAAACCGAACGTTCCGAGCTTGATGACTGGACTTTTGAGCGTGTTCATAATTTTTAATGTGCGTTTGTTGATAGGATTAAACCAAAATTTTGTCCGGAAAATTGAAAGCGCCATCTGCACACTTTGCAAATGACTTTAAATCTGACAGCCAACCTGTTTCGATGGCGTGAATCTGATGCATCATATTTCAACAAAACCCCGCCATCCGTTCTTGCCGCAGCAACACATTGACCAGACGTGACAGCAGGTTTAATAGTGTTATTTTGCCCGAAATCCATATTTTGCCTAGCTACACAAATGTATGGTTTTTTAGCAGTACCCGGTCAGTCCGTTGATGTTCCAAGGAATTGGCAATCCCTCAAACAGTCTATGCCTCATCCTGACAATTATCGTCATTCTGTACCGGGTTCGAACCAATGGCTTTTGGGGCAATGTCCGGGCGGATGTTTTTCCGGGATTGCCAGATAAAGCCTGGGTTGTGAGACCCAACGTCGGCGGTTGATTGGCGTGGATCTGAAATCCAACACCAGCCCGGTCGGGCCGGGAGTGACGGAGCCGGAATTGAAGCGGCCGCGCCACATTTTTTCTGACCGGTGGGAAAGACAGTTGCCCGGCACATTTTTCTCCAGCATATTCAGAACACATTTATCCGCCATTGCATTTCATGGCCGGGCGGCGAAACCACGCATCATCATGCCCGCTTCAAACAAGACGGCAATTTGCAAAGCACCTTCCTTCACGGGGCCGGTGTTGAAGGAAGGCGCATGGGCGCTGCTGCTGATGATGGCGGTGGTGATGGTATATTGGCCGGCTCTGCACGGGGGTTTTGTGTGGGATGACGACTCGCATATCTCCGACAATCCGACGCTGCGATCGTTGAAAGGTTTGTGGGACATCTGGTTTCAGCCCGGGGCGACCTGCCAGTATTATCCATTGAGTTTCACCCTGTTTTGGGCGGGTTATCATTTCTGGGGGTTGAGCACATTGGGATATCATCTGCTGACGGTGTTGATGCATGGACTGGCGGCCGTGCTGTTGTGGCAGGTGCTCAAGCGGCTGGAGGTGCGTGCCGCCTGGCTGGCCGGGGCCATCTTCGCCCTGCATCCGGTAAACGTGATGAGCGTGGCGTGGATGACGGAACTGAAGAACACTTTGTCCGGAGTGCTGGTCCTGGGGGCGGCCTGGTCCTACCTGCGGTTTGCGGGTCTGGGGGTTTATGGAAAGACAACGGCGCAACCCGGGATCGACTGGCGTTTTGGCCTGGGGTCACTGGCACTTTTCCAACTGGCGATGTTTGCCAAGACAGCGGTGAGTTTTCTTCCGGCGACACTAGTATTATTGGTGTGGTGGAAGCGGGAGCGGATCGTCTGGCGCATGGTGTGGCCGTTGCTGGCCATGTTCGGGATTGCGGTGGGGATGGGATTGCTGACGTTGCACGTTGAGCACATCCATGGGGCTAGTGGCGATGAATTCCGAATGGGCTTGCTGGAAAGGGTGCTGGTTTCCGGCCGCTCTTTCTGGTTTTACCTGGGAAAACTTTTCTTTCCCTATCCGCTGACATTTATTTACGAACGATGGAAGATCGATGCCGGCGCCTGGTGGCAATATGTATTCCCGATGGCAACCGTGGGGATGTTGGGAGGATTGTGGTTTCTGCGGAAACGGATTGGCAAAGGGCCGTTTGTAGCGCTGCTGCATTTCTACATCACCACCTCCATGCTGGTGTTGATCCAGGTGCTTTACATGATGCGTTATTCGTTTGTATCGGACCACTGGCAGTATTTTGGCTGCATGAGCGTGTTTGCTCTGGCTGCGGCGGGGATCGCCGGGGCGCTAAATCGCCTGAGAATGTGGGCCCGGCCTTCGGGAGCAATAATGATAACGGGGTTGCTGCTGGCGCTGGCGGCGTTAAGCTGGCGGCAATGCGCGATGTATGCTGACGCAGAAACACTCCTGCAAACAACCATTCGCCGGAATCCCAATTGCCCGATGGCTTACTACAACCTGGGCCTGGTTTATTTCCAACAAGGACGGCTGGACGAAGCGATCGTACAGTACCAAAAAGTGCTGCAAATCAATCCCGTTGAAACCGATGCCCTCAACAATCTGGGCAGCGTCTTTCTCCAACAGGGGCGGCTGGACAAAGCGGTCGCGCATTACCAAAAAGCCCTCGCCATCAATCCCGATTCCGCCGAGACCCACTACGATCTTGCCAACGCCCTGTTCCAACAAGGGCGAACAGACGATGCCATGGCGCATTATCAAAAAGCCCTCGCCATCAATCCCGACTCCGCCATGGCCCACTACAACCTGGGCAATGCCTTTCTTCAACAGGGACGGCTGGACGAAGCGATGGCGCAATACCAGAAGGCGCTGACCATCAATCCTGATTATGCCGAAGCCCACAACAACCTGGGCAACGTTCTTATCCACCAGGAACAAGTGGACGAAGCAGTCGCGCATTTCCAAAAGGCGCTGGCCATCAAGCCCGACTACGCCGATGCCCACAATAATCTGGGCAGCGCCTTTCTCCAACAGGGACGGCTGGACGAAGCGGTCGCGCATTACCAAAAGGCACTGGCCATCAAACCCGACGACGCCGACATCCACGACCATCTTGGCAATGCCCTGATCCAACAGGGACGAACGGCGGAAGCGCTATCGCATTACCAAAAGGCACTGGCCATCAAACCCGACGATCCTGATCTCCAAAACAAACTGGCCTGGTTGCTGGCGACCAGCCCGCAGGCTTCATTGCGAAACGGCAACCAGGCCATCGAACTCGCCCAACGGGCAAATCAGCTTACCGGTGGAGACAATCCGGTCACCCTCTGCACGCTGGCGGCGGCCTGCGCCGAGGCGGGGCAGTTTCCTGAAGCGGTGGCAACCGCGCAACGCGCCCTGCCATTGGCCGAGGCGCAGTCAAACCAGGCACTGGCCGATGATATTCGATCGGAGTTGAAGCTCTATCAGGCCCGCACCCCGTTCCATACCCCGGAACCAACCGCTGCCGCCCACGCATCCCCGTAATTTACAGCCAAGGCAAAATCACGTGGGGAAGGCCCGGCGTTGTCCCCAAATTGGATCTTGGGTCATGCGGCCTTGGAAGAACGGAATTTCAGCGCCGCTTCGGTGCGGGAGCGAACATGCAGTTTATCGTAAACATGCCGGAGGTGCCAGCGGACGGTTCCGTCGCTGATCCCCACGCGGTGGGCAATTTCCTTGTTGGGAAAACCCTGGGCCAGCAGTTCGAGAATCTCTTGCTCGCGCGGCGAGAGTCCTTCCACATTCGCCGCTGCCGCCGGTGGTTCCTGGAAGGAGTCGATGACCTTGCGCGCGATGTCCCGCGACATGGGTGCTCCACCCTGCCGGACTTCCCGGACGGCGGAAATAAGTTCTTCCGGCGTGCAACGCTTCAACAGGTAACCGCACGCCCCGGCCCGCAACGCCTTGAAAATCCTTTCCGTGTCCTCGTACACGGTCACCATGATGATATGAAGCGAGGGCATCATCCGTTTCAGCTGGGCGGTACATTCGATGCCCGACATTTTCGGCAATTGAATGTCCATCAGCACGATTTCGGGCTGATGCCGCGGAATGGACTCCAGGGCTTCCTCCGCCGTCCGGCAGGCGCACACACAATTGCACTCCGGATCCGCATGGACAAATTCCATGAGGCTTTCACGGATGGTTTTGTTGTCCTCAACGATGGCAATTCGGGTCATAAATCATGATTTTGCCGGCACATGGAACCGCACGGTGGTGCCCTGCCCGGCCTCGCCTGCAATTTCAAACCGTCCGCCCAGTTTTTCAATGCGCGACCGCATGTTGTTCACGCCGTCCATTTCCTCGGTGCGGGCATTCGACGGCAGTCCACGTCCGTTGTCGGCGATGAACAGACGCAGTTCGCCCTGCTTCACCTGGATGCCCAACCTGACCTCGGTGGCTCCGGAGTGGCGCACAACATTGGTGAGCGCCTCCTTGAAAACGAGAAACAATTGATGCCGATGCCGCGAATCCACCGCCAGTTCGGCCGAGACCGGCGGGCCTTCGAGCCGCCAGGTGACGTTCGCCAGGCTCAGGAAACGCTCAGCGTAAAGGCAGAAATAACTGACGAGCGAGGCCAGCGAATCGTGGGCCGGATTCATCGCCCAAACAATTTCATCCAGCGCGGTGACCATCTCCCGCGCTTTGCCGCCCATCTGATCAAGATACAGGCTTCGCTTTTCGTCAGGAGCGGATGCAGATTTTGCCCGCGCGGCCAGCATGCCGATTTCCGTGATGCCCGAGCCGAGTTCATCGTGCAGGTCGTGGGCAATGCGGGTGCGTTCCTGTTCCATTTCCCGCTGGTGTTCGACGCGCTGGCGGTTCTGGATCTGGGTTTCCACCTCGGCGGTGCGCTTCTCGACCTGCCGGTGAAGCTGGGTGATCCACAGCAACATGCCGGCCAGCACGCAGGCCAGCACACCGACGGTCACCAGCAGCTTTTGCAGGGTCCACCAGGAAGGCGTGGCCAGTACTTTGATGTCTGCCGGCGAGTTGAGCAGCAAATCAAAGGTGGCAACATCCTCGGACAGGCCCCGGTTTCCACCTTGGTCCGCATATACCCCGGTCAATTCGAGCCGGCTGCCGGGGCGAAGCTGCCGCACCGATTCATCCGGCGTGTTTAATCGCGCCAGATACCGCCACGGCCCGGTCTGCACTTCCAATACCTGGTTCGTTTGGGTCCACCGGACATTCGCCAGCAATGCCTCCACCTGCACCCGGGTCGAGTCGTTGTCCGCCCGGATCAAATTGTCCGCCGACAATTTCTTGGGTTTCGGCAGCGGGGACTGGCCGGTCTTGCGCGCCCACGCCTCGCACAAGACAGGCGCGGCATCGCTCAACTCCGGAAACCCGGCTACTTCCACCTGGTCGCCGGCCACCAATCCGAGAGGTTCCCGGGCCAGGAAACGCACGCCGTTGGTGCCGTCCATCATGAAATATTCCAATCCATGCACGTGGACAACCTGTCCTGACACCTTCACCCGCTGAAACGCGTTGGCCTGGGAGTCAAACAGCATCAGTTCCGCCGCCGATTTTTGGGGAACCGAGAACAAATCCGTCGGTGCTGGCTGGTCAATAATGAGATCATTGACAAACATCCGGATCACCCCCCGGCGCACCTGCCCGGCGGTGTCCCAAGCGACAAACAGACATCCACGCAGGCTGACGAGGGCATTTTCAAGATGTTCCAGCGATCCGGAATTTCCGCCGAACAAACGGAAATCCACCTGGAGCGTGCCTGCTTGCGTGCGCAGCCGGATGGACGTCCAACCGATCGGATGGCTCGTTAAAACGGAAACAACCACACCTTTTAATTCCACCCACTGATCGTCAAGACTGCCGTTCATCAACTGGTCCCAAGCCGGCTGGATCGGCTCGGGCAGATTGCCCAGTCCCAGGATGTCCACTCCGCGCGCCCTCACAATCGGGGCAAATGAACCCTTGTCCGTTTCGCCTTCAACCTTCAAATAACAGCCGACCTGCGGCAACTCGGTAATAATGGTGGAATCCACCACCACATAAACCGCGCGGGTGGCATCCTGGACGATGAAGGCGGGACGATTGGACACGACGCAAACGACCACACCCTGGATTTTTACGGGATATCCGCGTTGGGCTTCCTCGCGCTTCATCTGATTGATTTCAGCCGCGGTCGTCAGCACGGACAGCGCGACTGAGTTGGTATTCGCACTGCTGGCCGTTTTTTCATCAAACGCAGTGCCGATCAACTCGATTTCCCTGCGGTCCGGCACCAGCAGGACACCGGGGACCTTCTGCCCGGTGGTGGTGAAGGCGCTCTGACAAAAGCCCATCGCGCGAATCCGCCGGTTCAACAATGTGGCAGCGGACAAATCGGAAGCATCCGCCACCTCCACGCGCATGCGCCCGGCCATGGCAACCAGTTCCAGATCCAGCAAACCATCCGGTTGTTCGGTCGCCGACGTCACCTCCCCCTCCACTTCCGCCCAGGAATCTTCGTCGCCCTCGCGCAGGATCTGGCCGATGGCCAGCCAGCGCATGTCCGGGAACGCCTCCCGTCCAATCACCTCCAGCCGCAACGGTACGCCGGGATTTCCCGCGGGTTCGCCCGGACTGATTTTTATTTCGGCTCCTCTCCGGGTGATCGTGCCGCTTCCTTCCAATCGCACCCGCTGGCCCGGTTGCACCCGTTGGCCGGGCAAATCAAATTCCAACTCGACCGCCCCGGACTCGTCGTGCAACACCAGCTTTTCCCGGGCCGGGCTGACCCACCAGACAGTGCCCTCCAGACGGAATGAATGGCTGGCCACGGGTTGCTGTGAGCTGAAGCGGCGCAACTGCGCAATGCTGTTGAGCACGGAAGGAGGAACCCACGCCGGCTCCTGCCCCAAGGCGGCAGGTCCCGACATCGTCAGGAACACCCCAACCAGCAGGCTGACACAGGCTGCCGCCCGCCACCGGAGGGCAAGATTAATCGCGTGCATCGAGGTATGATAAACGATCGCCGCAGCTTTTTGAACTAATTAAAAAATCCGCTCTTGCCAGGACTGGACCTGGAAGCAGCCTGGGCAATTTTCAAGTCTGCCCGGCGCGACCGGGAAAAGGAAGAGCGAGCCCGACCTGGCGCTCGCTTTCCCCTAACCCTTATCAACACCTCCTGTTAAAATTCTTACCTTTGGCTGGCGCGGTGAAGTCCTGCCAGCATTTCAACTCACATTGATACCGCCATAATATCTGCAAACCAGGATTTTCCCAGCTGGACAAATGTATGGTATTCGCCACCTTGCCTTCCGGCGTTGGCCGGACAAAATAGCGGGGTATGTTTGCCAGACTTCAAACCAGGACACGCTCCATCAGACAATTCGTCCGTATCAGCACACGCATTCTCGCCCTGACACTCGGCGCCGGCCTGGCTGCCGCGCAAACGAATTTCCCGGCCGGCCCGGCGCCGGCGCCCGGATTCACCAACCCGCAGTTGATTGAAACCTGGGGTTGGATCGCCGCCCATCAGGAGGAGGTTGCCGGCATCACGATCAACCGGTCTGAACTCGACTCCTGGTTGAAAGGTTTTTCCGCCGGCGTTCACGGACAGGCATCCCCCTGCAATCTGGCGACGGCCGCCCC
>JBEKSU010000191.1:0-7162 GCA_049516755.1 Verrucomicrobiota bacterium
ATGTGGTGCATCGCCTCGTCACCGTCGAATCAAACGCGGTGGAGCTGCCGTTTCAGTCATATTTCGCAAAAAACAACCTGCCGCCGCAACTTGGTCCCAATCCGCCGCACCTGTCGCCGGCGCAGATGTTCACCTTCGGAGAATTTCGTGAAATCACCCAAAAATTGCCTCACGGCGAGATCGTTCTGGCCGGCTGTTCCTTCGCCCCGGAAGTGAAGGAACTCCGGCTTACGGCGTTGAAACTGCTCGGCGTCGGCGGAATCATTTTATTCTTCGGACTGGCAGGCGGCTGGTGGATATCTTCACGCGCCATCCGGCCGATTGACGACATCAGCGCCGCTGCCGTGAAAATTTCCGCCGGCGACCTCTCGCAACGCATCGATGTCGCCGAGGCCGAAAGCGAGCTCGGCCGGCTTGCCTCCGTGCTCAATGCCACCTTTGCCCGGCTCGAAGCCGCTTTCGCGCAGCAGCAGCAGTTCACCGCCGACGCCGCGCACGAGTTGCGCACGCCTGTCTCCGTGATGATCACCCAGACACAGGCCACGTTGAATCGCGAACGGAGCCCGACCGAATATCGCGCGACCGTTGAAGCCTGCCATCGCGCCGCCCAAAGGATCCGGCGTTTGATCGAGTCGCTGCTTGAACTCGCGCGGCTGGACGCGGGACAGGAGCCCATGAAACGGATGCCATTTGATCTGGCGCAGACGGTGCGCGATTGCGTGGCGTCGGTCCAGCCGCTGGCTGACGGGCGAGGCGTGAAAATTCACTGCGAATTGCCACCACTCAAATGCATGGGCGACCCCGAACGGCTGGCGCAGGTCATCACCAACCTGCTCACCAATGCCATTCAATACAACCGGGAGGACGGCGGAGTGCGGTTCGCAGCGCAATTGCAAAACGGCACGGTGACGCTTGCGGTAAGCGACACGGGGCGGGGAATCCCGGCGGAGGATTTGCCGCACGTCTTCAAACGTTTTTATCGCGGGGACAAGTCGCGTTCCACCGGCAACACCGGGCTGGGTCTGGCCATTTCCAAGGCCATTGTCGAAGCGCACGGCGGGACGATTGAAGTGTCCAGCAACCCAAACGCCGGAACCACCTTCACCGTCCGGCTGCCGGCAACGTAGCCCAGGCGTCCCGCCGGCCCGGGCCGGCAAAAAATCGGAGCGCGACAGCCTTGTCCGCGGAATCACAGCGTGTGGATTCAACACGCGGACAAGGCTGTCCGCGCTCCTGGTGGAATCAACGCAAAAACATTTCCGCCGCCGAATCCGCGAAGCGCAATCCCCGCGGGGTGAGCCGGAATTGCCGTTCGTCACGGTCAGCCCAGCCCCGTTCCACCAGCTGGTTCATTTCCGCCGACCACCCGTCGCGCAAATCGAAATCGGTCACGCGCCGGAATTCCGCAAACGGCCAGCCCGCATTCATCCGCAAACCGAACGCGGCGGTTTCGCCCGCGCGTTTCAGCGGCGGCAGTTCCTCGCGCGATTCGATGGCGCGTTTTCCTTTTTCCAGCTGCTCGCAGTAAAGCTGCGTGTTCGACCAGTTCTTCGTCCGCACGCCGCGCACATAGCTCGTCGCGCTCGGTCCCAGCCCGTAAAACGAACCGCCGCGCCAGTAGTTCACATTGTGCCGGCAGGCAAAGCGGGGGATCTCCAAGGTCCAAGGTCCAAGGTCCAAGGTCGTGGCGGCGGCGTTGACTTTGGACCTTGGGCTTTGGACATTGGACTTTAGTGGAATGTCCCGCGCGAAATTCGCCACCTCGTACTGCTGAAAACCGGCGCTCGTCGCACGCTCCACCAATTCCTCATACATCGCGCAGGACAGGTCCTCGTCCACGTCAAATTCGCCGGCCTGCAGCTGCGAGAACAGCGGTGTGTCGTCCTCGTAAATGACCTCGTAGGTGGACAGATGCTCGCTGCCGAGCGCCAGCGCCTCGGCCAGGGTTGCGCGCCAGATTTCCATCGTCTGGCCGGGAATCGCGAACATCAGGTCGATGTTTAAATTGTCAAAACCGGCCCGGCGCAGGATGTCGAACGATTTGAAGGCCATCTCCCGCGTGTGGATGCGGCCCAGCCGTTCGAGCAAGGGTTCGTCGAGCGACTGCACACCCATGGAGATGCGGTTCACCCCGGAGTCGCGAAGCAACTTTGCCTTGTCGGCCGAAACCGTGGCGGGATTGCATTCCACGGTGAATTCCCCCGCGCCCAGCAGATTCAGCCGTTCCAGCGCGCGAAAGATCTGTTCCCACTGGCGCAGGTTGAGCAGCGATGGCGTGCCGCCGCCAAAAAAAATCGTGCGGGGCCAAAGCCCGGGCGCGACCAGTTCCAGCTCGCGGATGAGCGCGGCGACGTAGCGGTTGATGAGATCGCCGCCGGATGGTTCGGAATAAAAGGCGCAGTAGGCGCATTTCTGCGCGCAGAACGGGACGTGAATATACAGGCTTTCGACCGTGTTCGTGAAGGAACCCGCCATGAAGGAAGACTACCCCCTTCGTTCATGGCTGGCGAACGAAAATCTCCCGTCGCGCGGGATTTTCTGACGCGAATCCCGGCGTTACGCCGGATTCACGCGCTGGACATTTTGGGCTTTAAGCCCTTTGTCGCTGGGAATGACATCGAAGGAAACCTCGTCTCCTTCATTCAGGGTTTTGAACCCTGCGCCCGTGATGGACGTGTGATGCACGAATACGTCCTGCCCGGAATCCTGGGCGATGAAGCCAAACCCTTTTTTATTGTCGAACCACTTGACTTTGCCACTAGCCATAATTGACTCCTGAATTTCTGAGGCCGCCCCTAAGTAAAAAAGACACGACCGAAATTCAGCCGTGCCGAAATTACTTTTCAAAAACGCTCATGCCTCAATTAGGAAGCCATCCTAGGCACCACTCCAGCCAAAGTCAAGCGCAAGTTTCAACCGGGTTACAAACAGATTAAGCACGGTTGCAAACATCATCCCCCGTGCGCCTAAACCTGCAACGCCTGATTCAAAAGCTGCGGCAGATAATTCGCGATGGCGGCCTCGCCAACCACGAGCGTCGCGCCGGCTTTTTGCGCGGCGGCCTGCAATTCCGTCGCCTGCTCGCCGGCAAACGCAATGATGGGAAGATGCTGGGTGGCGGCAGCCGCTCTCAATGTGGCAATGGCGCGGCAAACGTCATCGCGCTTCGATTCCAGATCCACGACCACCAGCATCGGGCCTTCGCTTTGCGCACACTGCAGCAACGCCGGCAGATCGTTGACGGCCTGAACACGATAATTCAGGTCTTGCAACCGGTTTACCAACTGGCTGCCCGGCAGCAATTTTTCGTAGAACACGAGCGCAAGCGGTTGCGTCATGCTCCGAGGATAATGGGAAATGGGGAAAAAGCAAAACCGTTTTGGCCGGTCCGGCACCGGCGACGTTCTCCGGACCGGACCGGCGACAATTGACCCGCGGTTCAGGTCATCAACGCCGGGAACGATGGCTGCCCAGGATGTTGGTCAGCCAGGTGGATGCCACCGCGCCAAACAGTGAAATTCCGAAGAATCCCCAGCCAAAGTTGATGCTCTCCTGGGCCCCGGGCAGCGCCGGCTGCACAGCCGGGGTTGTGAACACAATCGCTGCGATGCCGGACAGGGTCAGGCCGATGGTGAGACCGGCCATGGTTTTGCGCCGCCAGCCGGCCGGACAACGGAAGGTCGCCGATACGGGAAACAGAAGGATGCCGAAAACGAGCGCGGCCATAAGCCAGGGAACCTCAAAACCCCGCCAAAAACAGCTGGCGAGTCCCAGCAAAGCGCACAGCAGACACAAACCGAACCAGTTGCTGGCGACGGTTTGCTCACGTGAAAGCACCAGCCGGCCAAACCGGTTCAGCCGCAACAGCAGGTTGAAAAATGGCACCGCCATCCAGGTCATCAATACGAAACAAAAGTAGATAATCTGGAGGGGAAGAATCCATGGCGCGAGACCGGGGTTCGCCGTTGACAGGGCCCCCAGCACGCGGTTTCCAAAGTAGCCCCCGAGCACGATGGCCCACTGTCCCCGGACGCTGAAGCGCGACATCCATAAAAAATATTTCAGGATCACCGCGTAAATGATGTTGCGCGCCTTGAGCGCTTCGACGATGCCCTGCCGCGCCCATTCGTTTTCCGGCTCAAGCCGCAGCGCCTCGCGGAAATGTTCCAGCGCCTTTTTCGGCTGTCCCCTTTCGAGGAAGGTCCAGCCTTGATTGGCGTGGGTGAGCGCGCTTTCGGGATTTTTTGAAAGCGCGGCATCGATGGTCGCGCCGGCTTCCGCCTTGCGTCCGAGCTTGACCAGCGCCATCGCCCGCAGGTTCGTGCAGCCGACGTGTTCGGGATCGAATTGCAATCCCTGCTCGGCGGCGTTCAAGGCCTCCCGCCAGCGGTGTTCCTGACAGTGAATCCCGGCGAGCAGTGAAAAATAATCGGAATTCTCGGGGTCCAGCCGGATCGCCTCGCCAATTGCCGTGAGCGCCTCGGCAAACCGGTTGCGGTCGTAAAACACGTGCGCATGGGCGTAATGGGCAAACGAAAAATCGGGTTGCAGATGAATCGCCTGCTGCGCCTCGGCGGTGGCGTCCTGGAATTTCTCGCGATGGGCGAGGCACAACGCGAGCAGGGCGTGGGCATAGGCATCGTGCGGTTCGGCGGCGAGTGCCTGGCGCAGCTCGGTTTCGGCCATTTCATGGCGCGACTGTTGATAGAGCAGCAGGGCACGTTCAAGATTGGGATTCATGACGCGCAGCCCGCCGCTACAGTTTCAGATACTGCAGGATGTCATCGTAGATGCCGCCCTGGTTTGAATAGAGGGCATAATTGCGCGCGGCGGCGAACCATTCCTTCGTGGTCGGCTTCAATTTGCCGGTGGCCGCAACGAGGTCTTTCGTGGTGAGCGGCCTGGGCGTTCCCGCCTTCAACGCCTCCTGGAGCTTGCGCTCAATCGCCACGTCGATGACGGCCTTCAGGTCCGCACCGGAAAAATGATCGGTCTTCCGGGCGACCGCGTCAAAATCAAGTTCCTCCATCGGCTTGCCCTGGCAGTGCAGGCGCAGGATGGCGGCGCGCGCGGCGGCATCCGGCGGCGGCACGA
Source organism: Verrucomicrobiota bacterium (assembly GCA_049516755.1). GTDB lineage: Bacteria > Verrucomicrobiota > Verrucomicrobiia > Limisphaerales > UBA11358 > UBA11358. The sequence goes on from JBEKSU010000191.1 coordinate 5,095, forward strand.
ACAGCACCCGGTCAAACCGGCCCGGCCGGCGAAACGCCGAATCCAGATGCCACGGCGCGTTGGTGGCCGCGAGGATCAACACCCCTTCGTTCGACGCCTTCACGCCGTCCATCTCGGCGAGAAACTGGTTGATGAGCTGGCGCCCGGCGTGATGGCGCATGTCGCTGCGGCTCGCGCCCAGCGCATCCACCTCGTCAAAGAACAGCACGCAGGGCTTGTGCTCGCGCGCCTGCTCGAAAAGACCGTGCAGATTCCGCTCGCTGTTGCCGATCCACATGTCGAGCACGTCGTTGATGCCGACGGAAATGAAGGCGGCCTTGATTTCGCCGGCGGTGGCGCGGGCCAGATACGTCTTGCCGCATCCGGGCGGACCATACATCAAAATGCCGCCGCCGATGGGTTTGCCGTAGGCCTTGTAAAGTTCGGGATGTGTCAGCGGGTGAATGATCTTGAGGCGGATTTCCTCTTTAACCTTTTCCATCCCGCCGACGCCGCTGAACGTGATTTTGGGCCGCTCGATTTCGCGGATCGGCGGAGCATCCTCATCCTCGCCCCAGGCGGCGCGGACCCTGCCTTCAACCACCTCGCTTTCGCGTTCATTCGCGCCAATACCGAGGCGCGCGGCGAATTCGGCGTCGGCGAGCGAGCCATCCATTTGGACGGCGCGCCTGTATTCGGAGACGGCCTGTTCGATTTCGCCGACACCGGCGAGCATTTTTGCATGCAACAGAAAGGCGCGGGCGGGCGCGTGGGGATTTTTGACGAGGTCTTCGAGTATGACGAGCGCCTGGCTTTGCTTGCCCTGTTGAAAAAAAGCGCGCGCCAGGCCGAGTTTCATCGACAGGCTGTTGGGCAATTGCGCGAGGCCTTCGCGAAATTCCTTTTCCGCTTCGTCGGCGTGACCGTGGGCAAGCAGCGTGTCCGCAAAATGCAGGCGCAAGGCGGAATTATTCGGCGAGGCGCGCAAGGCCTCCCGCAAAGCCTGAATCGTTTCATCGCCGGAAGGATTGGCGTCGGAGGAAATGCTCATGCTTGAAAATTTAAACCGCAGCCGCGACCCACTGCAAGCCTCGTCGAGCCGCGCTTCCAAATATCCTGCAGCTCATCCGGGAGCGGTCGCACTCGCGAGCGGGCAACACCCGCGCCAGGCCGCCCGGCCGGCTCCCCCCAATCCGGACCGGCGTCACCCAAAAAAGAGCAAACAATTGACAATAATAGTTAAGCCGTTTCCCCGATTTACAATTAGCCTTTTTTACACACGTTGTCCGCCATATGAAGTTGGCAATCAAATGAGTTCTTATTCCGTCATCAAAAGGCCTGATTCGGCCGGCCTGTCCCATTGATTTCATCCCCCAAACGAAACCATTTATGAACCAACGAGCTTTGAAAACATACGTTTTTTATTGCTCCAACAATCTGGCCGCCGGCCAGTTTGCCGGCCTGGGCCGCGACCTGCCGGGCGACACCATCAAGACCATCAGCCTCCCCTGCTCCGGCAAGGTGGACGTTCCCTATTTGATCAAGGCGTTTGAAACCGGCGCGGACGGCGTGGCGATTGTCACCTGCCAGAAGAACGAGTGCCGCCATTTCGAAGGCAACCTGCGGGCGCACAAGCGCGCCGAGGCCGTCGAATCGTTGCTGGAGGAAATCGGCCTGCCCGCCGGCCGGATGGCGGTATTGGAGTGCGGACCACAGGGCGCCGGCCAGGTCCTCGGCCAGATCAAACAGTTCATTGACCGGGTGAGAAATCTTTCCCCATCACCCACCCGCAGCAAAGCCGTTAACCAACAGGAGAGCACGGTTGCATGAAAGCAGACAGCAAACTCGCAAAAAAAATTGAGTCGGGAGGCTTTATCGTCACCGCCGAGTGCGCGCCCGGCGCCACCGCGACCAGCGCCACCACCGCAGCGGCCTTGAAATTCCTCGACGGCAAAGTGGCGGCCGTCAACTTTCCCGACAACTCACACGGCGTGGCGATCTCATCGGTGGCCGCAGCCGTGACGGCCATAACACTCGGCGCCGAACCGATCCTCCAGATGGTCACGCGCGACCGGAACCGCATCGCCCT
>JBEKSU010000192.1:0-7124 GCA_049516755.1 Verrucomicrobiota bacterium
GCCGGTGGGCGACGCGCATTTCTGGCTCATCGGCCGCGACCCGTCCGGCCGGCTTTCCACCGAACCGTATTTCGGCCTGGTGGACGAAGCGTCCAAATTGAATCTGAACCGCGCCGGCACCAACGCGCTTTCCTATCTGCCCAACATGACGCTTGATTTTGCCGGCGCGATTGTGGACTGGCGGAACACCAACGGCGGCGGCGCCTATGCGCTGGATTATTCGTCGTTGGGATATGTGGACAAAAATTATCCGTTCGAGACGGTGGACGAATTGCGGCTGGTGTACGGCGCGACCATTGATTTGCTGGTGGGCGAAGATGTCAATCGCAACGGCGTGCTCGACAGCAACGAAAAGGACCTGAACGGCAATGGCACGCTGGATCCGGGACTGTTTGAATACGTCACGGTTTACAGCCGCCAGCCGAATTTTCATTCCGACGGCACCATGCTCACCAATGTGAACACCCGGGCCACGCTGCGGGCCTTGTTGCAGTCAACCTTCAGCTCCGCGCGCGCCAACCAGATCATGACCCGGCTTGGTTTTACCAGCGGCGGCAGCGGTGGTGGTGGAGCAGTCGATCCCACCTTCAATAATTTAATGCGATTCTATTTGAGCAGCGGAATGACCTCGGCTGAGTTTGCCCAGATCGCCTACGGCATCACCGACACCAACAGTCTTTACACCAACGGTTTGCTGAACATCAATACCGCCGGCGCGACCGTGATGGAGGCGTTGTTCATGGGCCTGGGCGTTGACCAGGACACGGCCCAGAGCGCGGCGCAAACGCTCATCACCTACCGCCAGCAAAATCCCAACAACCTCAACGCCATTTCCTGGATCGTGGACGCGCTCGGCAACACCAGCCCGGTCGTCCAGCACCTGGCAGACGCCAACCGCGATTATATCACCACACAAAGTTTTCAATTCACGGCGGACATTGCGGCGGTCGGCCCGTTCGGACGCGGCTACCGCCGGGTGAAATTCGTTTTCGACCTCAGCGAAGGCGCGCCCAAGATCATTTACCGCCAGGACCTCAGCCGGCTCGGCTGGGCGCTCGGGGAAAAAGCCCGCGCCGCCTGGGTCGCGAAGGCAACACAATGAACAAGATTTTAAAAATCAATTTTTCGCGCCGCAAAAAGCTGACGGGCCTGCTCGGCCTCAACCTCGATGGCAGCCGCCTCGACGGCGTCGTGCTCCGCCGCACCAACGGCTCCCTCGAAATCCAGCGGTCGTTCTCGACCACGCTTTCGCTCGACCCGCTCACCGCAGCGCCTGAACTGGTCGGACGCGAAATCCGCAACCAACTCGACGCCGCCGGCGTGCGGGAACGCCGCTGCGTGGTGGGCGTGCCGCTGAAGTGGACGCTCACGGCGCAGACCGAATTGCCGCCCCTGCCGGAGGTGGACGCCGCCAGCCTGTTGCAACTGGAGGCGGAACGCGGATTTCCCTGCGACGTCGCCACTTTGCGGCTGGCCCATTCGCGTTGTCAGTTGCCGGCCGGAAAACAATACGTGACCATGGCGGGAATCCTCAACAGCCAGCTCACCTCGCTGGAACAGGTTCTGGCGGCGGCAAAGTTAAAGCCCATCAGCTTTTCGACCGGCATCACTGCCTTGCAATCACCAAGCGGAGTGCGGCTGTCCTCAGCCGCAGCTGCAACAAATGTTGAGAGTGCTGCGGGTGGGGACACCCGCGCTCCTGGTGTGCTGGCCCTGGCCATCGGCGAAAGCCAGGTGTCGCTGCAAATCACCTGCGGCGGCGGCGTGGCGGCCCTCCGCACACTGGAAGGCGCCATCGAAAATGAAGGTTCGCGGCGCACGCTCCAGACCGGTCTCGTCGCGCGGGAGGTTCGCATCACCCTCGGCCAGTTGCCCGCCGGACTGCGCGAATCTGTCCGCCGCATCCGCATTTTTGGCCCGCATGATCTGGCCTTGCAACTGGCCGACGAAATGGAATTGCGGTTTGAACCGGCGGGCCTGGTTGTTGAACCGGTCACAAAATATGCGCTGGACGAATTCGGCGTGCAACTTCCGCCCGACGCGCCCGTTTCCCCGGCCTTCAGCCTGGCTGCCCGGCGGCTGGCGGGACAAACGCTGGCTTTTGAATTCCTGCCGCCCAAACCGACGGCCTGGCAGCAAATCATCACGAAGTATTCCTCCGGCCGGCTGCGCTCCGCCGGCGCGACGGCCGCCGGCATCGTCGCCATCGTCGGCGCATTGTTTTTGTTCCAGGAAATCCAGCTCATCTGGCTGCGTTCGCAATGGTCGGGAATGTCGGCCCAGGTCAGGGAACTGGACGGCATCCAGCAGCAAATCCAGAAATACCGCCCGTGGTTCGACGGGTCATACCGCAGCCTGAACATTTTAAGGCAGCTCACGACGGCGTTCCCCGAGGACGGCGCCGTCACGGCCAAGACGGTGGAAATCCGCGAAGGCAACGTGGTGAACTGTTCCGGCACGGCGCGGGACAACGCCGCCCTGCTGAAGATGTTGAGCCAGTTGCGCGCGGCGGATGGTGTGACCGACTTGAAGGTGGACCAGATCCGCGGCAAATCGCCGATGCAATTCACGTTCGACTTTCACTGGAACAAAGGAGGTGGCAATGAAAATTGAGAATCGCCAGCAACTGTTGATGGCGCTGGCCATCGCGGTGGGTGTGCTATACGCGGCCGATCAGGTGGTCATTGAACCGATGTTCGGCTGGTGGAAGTCGCGGGCGAAAACGGTCGCCGAACTGCGTGCGCAGGTGACCAACGGCCGGCGGCTGATCCAGCGCGAAGCCGGCCTCCGTGGCCGCTGGAACCAGATGCGCACGAACACCCTGCCGGACAATCCCTCGCTGGCGGAGCAACAGACGCTCAAGGCCTTTGACAGTTGGGCCCGCGAGAGCGGCGCCGACGTTACTGGCATCACGCCCCAGTGGAACAGTGATTCACCAGATTACCTTACGCTGAACTGCCGTCTCGAGGCGGCTGGCGACCTCGGCACGCTCAGCCGGCTGGTTTACGACCTGGAAAAGGATCCCCTGGCGTTTAAACTGGAATCGGTGGAACTCAGCTCCCGTGACAACACCGGCCAGCAACTCACCCTCAACCTGCAAGTCAGCGGGCTGGTGCTCGTTTCGCAATCCCAATCCAAACCATGAACCCGGCACGCTACAACCCAAATTCCATGCACGGTAACAGGTCAGAATCGACGCGGGCCGCAAGGGTTGCTCAGGAGCGCGGCAGCGCCGCGCGGTGGATTGGCGGTCTGCGTGTACTCCTGGCACTTGTGCTGACGAATGTTTCTATTGCCGCCGCGCAGACGACCAATGCCCCCGCCATCACAAATTTTTCGCCGTTCCAGATCATCGTGGACCGGAACATTTTTGATCCCAACCGTTATGCGCACACATCGCGCAGCCGCGGACGCTCAATCTCGCCGTCGGCGCCCAGCTTCTCGCTGGTCGGGACGCTGAGCAGCCGGCAGGGCATGCTCGCTTTTTTTGACGGGAACGACTCCGATTATCGCAAGGTTCTTTCCCCGGGCGGAACCATTGCCGGTTACAGGGTGGTGGAAATCACGCTCCACGGCGTCAAACTGGCTTCCACCAACAAGCCGGTGGTCATGAAGGTGGGCGCGCAAATGCGGCAGGCGGTCAAAGGCGAATGGCAGCTGGCCGACCCGGGCGAATTGCCGGCCGCCACAGCCGGGAATGAAGCCCCGGCGACAGATGAAACGCCCGCGGCCGTCCCGGATTCGGGCTCCGCGAGTGAACCCAATGATGTCCTCAGGAAACTCATGCAACAAAGAGAACAGGAATTAAAATGAAAACCTTGATGCTACGAACCCTCGTGACGCTGTGCGTTTCAGGACTGCTCATGTCGGCAGTCGCGCAGCCGGCTCCGGGCGAAACACCGGACGACAGCAATGCCGCGGTCGCTCCTGCCCCGCCGCCACCCGAAGCCATCATGCCGCCGCCGGACGAAGGCGCGATGAACGAAGCGGCGGCGGCCAGCCAGCCCGCCGTCGTGACAACGTCAGGCGCTCAATCCGCCACGCCGAATAAAACCGTGACAGCGGCGGGCACCCCAACAGTCGTCCAGGATTCCCCCCTCGCGCCGACCCTCGGCACGAATTATGACGAATTAAGTTTGAACTTTCGCAATGCGCCGCTGGAGATGGTCCTGAATTATCTCAGCGACGCCGCGGGGTTCATCATCGTGATGGACACGCAGGTCAAGGGCAATGTGAGCGTCATCAGCAGCCATCCCATGACCCGGGACGAGGCGGTGGACCTGCTCAATTCCGTGCTGAACAAAAACGGCTACGCCGCCATTCGCGACGGACGGACGCTGACAATTTTGGACAAGACCGACGCGAAAACACGGAACATCCCGGTCAAGACCAGCAACGATCCCGGCAGCATTCCGAACAACGACGAGATCGTCACGCAAATCATCCCCATCCGGTTCGTGGAAGCCCGGCAATTGGTGTCGGATTTGTCGTCGTTCGTTTCGCCCCAGGCAACAATTGTGGCGAATGAAGCCGGGAACTCCATTGTGGTCACCGACACGCAATCGAACATCCGGCACCTCACCGAAATCATCCGGGCCATTGACAACAGCGCCGAGGGGGAAACGGAAATCCGCGTGTTCCATTTGAACCACGCCAGTCCGACCGATGTGGCCAGTGAATTGAGCCAGATTTTCCCGTCGAGCGGCACCTCGGGCAGCCAGGTCCAGACGCCCTTCCGGTTCGGTGGTGGCGGCGGCGGCGGCGGTGGTGGCGGCGGTTTTTTTGCACGGATGGCGGCAGCGAACGCCGCGGGCGCGGGCAACAGTCAAAACTCCCGGATTCAAAAGCAGACGCAGGTCGTCGCCGTGGCGGACTCGCGCACTTCATCCGTCATCGTGACCGCTTCCAAGGATTTGATGCAGGAAATCGCCGGGATGATGGAACGGCTGGATGTGCCTTCGGATCGCGATCAGAACGTTTATGTTTTCCAGATGAAAAACGGCGATCCGCAGCAGGCGTTGACGGTGCTGCAAAACATGTTCCAGAGCAGCAGCACTTCGCGCAGTGGCACGAGTTCGTCGTCGCAAAACAGCGCGCTCCAGCAGCGGGCGGTGAACGGCACCAGCACAATGGGCACGACCACCACCACCACCGGAATCGGCAGCACCAGTACCGGCGGCGGGCGGTCGAACTAAAACGTGAAAATTTATCAACGAAAAGGCAAATTATGAAAATAAACTGTTTCAAAAAACATCCCGGCGGCGTCCTGATTTTTCTTTTCTGCGCCGCGATGGAAATCCATGCCCAGCAGCGCACTGGCGGCGGCGGTGGTGCTGGCTTCGGCGGCTTTGGCGGTTTCGGTGGGTTCGGCGGCGGAAACCGCAACACCACCGCCAGCAGTTCCAGCAGCAGCGGCCAGTACAACAATAATGGCACCGTGGGCAACGCGGTCATTTCCGTTGACCCGGTGACGCACAACATCATCGTCATCGCCGACAAGGAGACCAGCGAGCAGATCGGCAAGGTGGTCGCCAGCCTCGACGCGCCGGAACCGCAGGTGCTCATCAAGGTGGTCTTTCTCGAAGTGCAGGACAACAAAGCGTCCGCCATCGGGGTTCAGGGTGAATACACCGGCCTCAACAAAAACTTTTCACAGCTCACCGGCTATGTGACCAACTATAGTGCCGGTAGCGCTCCTGGCACTCCCGGCAAAATTGCCCCGGTCAACCAGAGCGTCAATTTGAACAATGGCTTTGGTCTGCCCCAGTCCTTGGCGGGAGCGTCCGGGAACGGCGGCATCTATCAAATCATGGGCAACGATTTTACGGCGACGCTCCAGGCCATCGCCACCGCCGGCAAGGCGCAGGTGCTGTCGCGCCCGTCCATTCTGGCGCGCGACGGCCAGATGGCGGAGATTGTCGTCGGCCAAAGCGTTTATCTGCCCAGCGGGGTGAGTTTCAGCGCGGTCGGCGGCAGTGCCACCACCGTTCCGACCATCAACGGAACCTATCAAAACGTCGGCATCCAACTGGATGTCACGCCGTTCATCGGTGCGAACAGTCTGGTGCAAATGATTCTCGAGCCGCAAATCACGTCCATTGACACCTCGACGCCCGGCCAGGTCATCGAAGGCGGCAGCATCATTTCGTCCGCCGTGTATGCGCCCAACATCAACAAGCGTTCCGCCAATACCGTGGTCGTGACTCCCGACGGCCAGCCCGTCGTCATCGGCGGCCTCATTGCCAATGAAAAGTCCTCCAACGACAGCAAAATTCCGTTGCTCGGCGACATTCCGTTGCTCGGCCAGCTTTTCCGGTTCAGCGCCAAGTCGAACCAGAAAAGTGAGTTGTTGATCTTCCTCACGCCGCACATTGTCCAGATGCCGTCGCAGCTCGTCGCGTTATCCGCGAGGGAAACCGGCCAGTCGCAGCTCATCACCAATTCGATTCCCGAACAGGAGCTGGATCGTTTTCTGGAGCGCGTGCCGATGAAGAAAAAACCGTAGAACGCATTGAATTTTTCCGGGATGTTTGCCCGATGGAACGTAATTTATGGAACTAAACCGCCGCCGCACTTTGATATACGGACTCCTGCTGGGTGTCTGGCTGCTGGTCGTTGCCTGGCAACTGGCCGAACACGTGCGTGTCCGGGAGGAAGCCCGCGCCGCGCTCGTCAACCGGGCCAAGGACATTTCCACCACCCTCGGCATCGTCCTCCGGTCGCAGCGCCGGTTTGGCGGCGTGGTTTCCAAGGAACGGCTCGAAGCCTCGCTCACGGAACTGGTCCGGCAGGAAAAGGCGGAATTGAACGGCATCGCGCTGTTGAACGCCGCGGGCGAAATGGTCGCTTCCGCCGGAATGGGAATTGATCTTCAAACCCCGGTCGCCGCAGGCACGACGGAAAAATGGAACGCCCAGACCGTTACCCTCGTGAATCCGGTGGACCTCGGCACCAATCTCACCTACGACATCGAGGGCACCAACCTGCCCATCATCCTGTCCCGGCAGGAATTCACCAATCGCTTTGCCGCCACCAACCGCCTGGGCGGGCCGCCGCACGAACCGCCGCCCGGACCACCGCCCGGTGAAAACCCGACCAATTTTGCCGCTGGTTCCGGAGAACCT
>JBEKSU010000193.1:0-7121 GCA_049516755.1 Verrucomicrobiota bacterium
ATACAACTCCGGCCACGATTTTTTCAACGCCGTCAGCACCTCCTGCTTGTAAAGCTTGGTGCGTGGCTTGTTGTTGTGGTCATCCTCGATTTCCTTTTTGAACATTTCAATGATGACCTCCCCATTGACGGATTGCCCTTTGTTGACGGCCAGCCGACGGTGATCTTGGAGAAAGTCGGAGAGCTTGAGCTTGGCAACGGTCAAGACGTGCGTGTCCAGTGAGCGGCGAATTAACTTGCCATTGACCCGGACACGCCCAAAATAATTGCCGCTGGGTTTGTAGCGGATGAGGTTGGGATACGGTGTTTTGACCCATTCCACATCCGCCTTGCTCTTGATCGGTGATGGTAATGTTGTTTTCATGACAGAAAAAACATACCATATACAAATTGAGTATGCAATCAGCAAAACACTCAGAGAAAACAGTCATTTAAGTGGTTTGTTTTAAATAGTTAAGCCAATGTAGCTCAGTGGTAGAGCAACGGTTTCGTAAACCGTAGGTCACTGGTTCAATCCCAGTCATTGGCTCCATTTATTTATCCTCGCTGATGTGTGGCTGAATCTTCGGCGAACCGTCAGCTGAATCTGAACCGGGCGAAATCCGCATGGCCGGAGTTCTTTTCCGCGCCGGTTGACACGCAGAAGAGCCCAATTTTTGCGCCAATCCAGATGCCCTCGCGGGCGGTGAAAATTTTGCCCAGCGCAAAAAACTTTTCACCATCGCGGCTGAAACTGAAATGGCACCGCCCGCCTTCATCAACTTCAACGCGCAGAAAGAGGGAATCGCCGGCGCATTCCATTTCCGCTTCGATGACTTCCGCCGTGCCGATATGCGCGTCCCTGGCGGCAGCCTTGATCAGCCGGAAATTTGCCGCCGTTCGCTCCACTGCGAGATACGAATAATCCATGCCCATGACAATGAGCCCCGCCTTTCCGCCAACGGGCAACTGGCTGAAATCGAGCTCCGTCGTGACGGTGAATTTCAGCGCGGGCAGCTTTTGCAACAGCAAATTCGGAACGGGCCAGAAATTGGCGGCGTTGGCTGGCATCGGCACGGCAAACAGCCGCAGCCGTTTTTTTTGCGCCGGGAGCGAGAACCATTCCTCGGAAAAATTCGCCGGCCATTGCCATTGCCGGCCGAGAGTGGGTGAATCGAATTCGTCGCTGGTCTGCGGGACGGCAACTGACGAGCCGTGCCCGATGGCCGGTTTGGGGCAGTGCAAAACCGGTTCGCCGACGCCGTTGCCGTCCAGGTCACGTCCCATGAGCGGCCAGCCGTCTTTCCAGTTGACGGGTTGCAGGTGGACGATCCGTCCATAAGCCCCCGTGTCCTGGAAATGAAGGAACCACCACTCGCCGTTCGGCAGGTCAACCAGCGCGCCCTGATGGGGCCCGTTGACGGACGTGCTTCCCTGTTCCAGCACGATTTTATCCTCGTAAGGTCCATAAATATTTCGTGAACGCAGCACGACCTGCCATCCGGTTTGCACGCTGCCGGCGGGTGCCAGGATATAATACCATCCGTCCTTCTTCAGAAACTTCGGGCCTTCGAGGGTCGGGTGCCGTTCCGGATTGTGAAAAACCATTTTCCCTTCGCCAAGCAGCCGCGCGCCAGTGGAGGCCATCGGGCGCACCCGAAGAATGTGTTTGATGCCCATCCGCGAGCCGGCGTAGGCGTGAACCAGATAGGCGTTGCCGTCGTCATCCCAAAACGGACAGGGGTCAATCAAACCTTTGCCTTCCTGCACCAAGTGAGGTTCAGACCACCGGTCCGCCGGATGGTCGGCCGTGGTCAGGTAAATGCCTTCATCCGGCGTGGCGAAGAAAATCCAGAATTTGCCGTTGTAAAAGCGGATGGTGGGAGCCCAGGCGCCGCAGCCGTGCTGCACTTCGGCATAACGTGGATGCGGCAGGTGTTTGACGGCGTGATTGATGATCGTCCAGTTCACCAGATCCTTCGAGTGCAGGATCGGCAGTCCCGGCGTGCAGTTGATGCTGGAGGCAACCAGGTAAAAATCATCGTCAAAACGAATCGCATCGGGGTCGGAATAATCCGCACAGATGATCGGATTGTAAAATGTCCCATCCTGCTGGTCGGGAATCCAGGGATGGCGGAACGCGGGCGATTTATTCAATGATTCGTCGGGCATGGAAGCCTTTACTCGCGGGTCATTCGACTCGAACGGGTTTGATGCACGGCACGCCCACGTGGAAAATGACCCAAGCCACGATATACGCGCTGCCGCAAATCAGCATGATGTTACGATAAGTGCCTTCACCCTGCAATATGGTGCTGACCAGCCAGAAGAACCCCATGGACATCAACGACGCCAGCGTGCCGCCGAAACCGACCACCGACGCCACCGCGGACTTGGGAAAGATGTCCGAGATGACCGTGTACATCGTGGCCGACCAGCCTTGATGCGACGCGGCGGCGAGCGCAAAAAAAGCTGTCGCCAGCCATACACTGTCCACGCGCGGCGCGAAAATCACCGGCAGCGTGCAGCAGGCACACAGCAGGGAAGCCGTTTTGCGCGCCCGGTTCACCGACCAGCCACGTTTCAAAAACCACGCCGACAAACCGCCGCCGCCAATACTGCCCAGGGCAGTGACGCCATACACCACCACCAGCGGCAGACCGAATTGTTTCAGGCTCAGATGGAATTGCTTGCTGAAGAAATCGGGCAGCCAGAAACCGTAAAACCACCAGACCGGCCCGACGAGCACGCATGTGCCGTAATAGGCCCACGCTTCGCGATAACCGAGCAGCTTCATCCATGGGATTTTCTCCTCCGCCGTTGCCGCCACGCCGCTTTGGATGTGGGCCAGTTCCGCCGGGCTGACCCGGCGGGATTTTTCCGGCGAGTTGTAAAGACCCAGCCAGAAACCCAGCCAGACCAGATCCGTCATACCGAGCAGGATGAACGCTGCCTGCCAGTTAATGGTTAACACAATCAACGGAACCAGCAGCGGCGCGAAAACTGCCCCGATATTTGTGCCGGTGTTGAAGATGCCCGTGGCCACCGATCGTTCCTTCGGCGGAAACCACTCGGTCACCACGCGAATGGCGGTCGGATAATTGCCCGATTCACCCAGGCCCAGGGCGAAACGCGCCAGGGTAAAGCCGGTCACCGTGCGGCAGAGCGAGTGCGACATGGCCGCGAGGCTCCAAAAGACGACCGAGCAGGCATATGCGCTTTTGGTGCCAATCCGGCTGATGAGCGGACCGAACAGCGTCTGGCCGATGGCATAGGCGGCCTGGAAGGCAATGGCCATCCGGCCGTAATCCGTTTCCGTCCACTTGAAAAACTCGGACAGCTGGGGCTTGAGCAGGCCCAGAATCTGCCGGTCCATGTAGTTGACCGTGCAGGCAAAAAAGAGCAGCGCACAAATGACCCAGCGAAATCTTCCGACAGAAGACTTGGGGGAATTCAAGTCGCGCATGGGCTTTTTAAAAACGGCGAATTAAGCGTCTTGAGTTTATTAGGCCAAGTTGATTTCAGTCAAGATTGGCGCGCGTCTTTTTCCATCCGAAAGACTGCAGGCCGCAGTAAAGTTCCGGGCATTGTGAAACTGGAACTTTGATTTCGCCACTGCTGTATTCCCGGCCATCGGCCATTTTTTTGACGGAGATTTTCCAACCGGTTGTGGGGCGGCGGAGTTCAGCCGTCCACTCCGTCACGGAGACTCTTTGTCTTCCTGGTGGTAAGCCCGGCCGGATCGATACAGTTTTACCAACTGCTGGGTTTGCAACGCAAACAACACTTGTCTTCCCACCTGAGCAACCGTATTTCCCGCCGCAATTTGCACCTGTCTTTCCCCAACCGCCACCGTACAAGCCGTGTCCGCGGCGTCAACCGCTTTATCAAACCGGCCAACCTCGGCATAGGCGGCAGCCAGGGTCCCAATCAGGATGGCCTCTTTGTATTGAGTCAAGCGACAGGCCCGTTCAGCCAGACGCACTGCCTCTTCGCCATTGCGCAGGCGGGGATCGGCGGCCGTGGCCCGCAACCAGGCAAGACGATTCAGGACGATGGCCGAATTTGTATTCAACTGAAGCGCCTGGTAATAACAATTTATTGCGTCTGAAAACCGCCTTTTACCTTCAAAAGTTTTGGCCAGCAACAATGCCGCGTCAGCCTGCCCCTCTCCCGCTGCTTTACGGAGCCATTCACAAGCGACATCGAGATTGGCCGGAACTCCTTCGCCACTCAGATAGTGTTTGCCAAGTTCAAACTGCGCCTGCGGATCACCCTTTTCCGCCCGGCCATTCAACTGCCCGACCAGGCGTGTTTGGTAACCGGGGCTGCGGCTGTCAGCAAGGACACCATATCGCCAGGCAACAGCACTAGAGGTCAATATAACCAACGCAACGACCAGCACGGCCAGGCCGCGGCCCGTGCCCCGAACCGCCCAGGTTGTGTCCGGTATGCCTGGCTCGCCCGGCGGTTGGCCGGTGATGCCATCCGGCCCGCCTCGATCCTGGAGGATGCAGCTGTGACTGTTCCAATCTTTCCAGCAACCTATCAGCAGTATCCAACTGAGCGGCAATACCTCCCCAAAAATGCGGTATTCGCTGATCGTCCCGTAAACCATTTGTCCCGCCACAAACAGCCAGACGAGCAACGTGTAAGGACGGAAGCGCTTGTGCCAGCCAAGCAGGAGCATGACCACCAGTGTGCCGGCGTTGGCAAAAAGCACATGATTGATGGCCGGGGTGCAAATCGTCCTGATATTTTCAACCAGGAAAGAACCGTTTAACAACCCGGTCAGAGACGTGGCGTCGCCCATGGACAACACCGCAGTCTTCAGGTGCAGGCCGCTCAAGAGAAATTTCTTGCCCAACAAAAAGACCAGGGTAACCGTCAAAAAGGTGAGGATCTTTGTCCGCCATTTCCAATGGCTGCTGAAAAAAGGCAGGAGGGCGCACAACAAGACTGTTTCCTTGAAAAATACCCCCGTGCAAATGACCGCCGACATGAGGAACAAGTGCCGCCGTTGATAAAGGATGACTGCCAGGGTGAAAAACAAAATCGCGGGCAAGTCCCAAGGGTAAAAGTGGGGCCCGACTGAATCCGAAAAATTATACATCAACCCGGCATAGATGCCGAGATTGATGAGCAATGAATTCCGCAACGCGCAAATAATGGTCAGAAACAGCAGCCACAGCCAGAATGCATGGTAGAGCCCGAATATATTGTTAAATCGCACCAAACCCGCATGGGGAAGGCTGTTTTCGTCAACCAAATGATCGTAAAGCATCCCCGACAATAACATGCCGGACAGGCGGCCTTTCCAGGTCTCAAATATTTCCGAGCCGCCCAGACGGTAATCCTTTGTCGAACACGCCCTGAATATGAAGTCGTTCCAGCCATCGCCATGGATCGCGTAGGTTCGAACTTGGAAGTAGTAGGACACGCTCAGTGAAAGAGCCACGAATATCTCAAAAAATAACAGCAGCGACCCGTACCCCGCTTTCCCAGCCCCCAAGGCTGCCGCCATCTTGCGACAGCGACTCAGAAGTCTTGTCATAACAGTATCGAGTTTAAGAATCGCCACCCGGTTTTCAAGACCGTAGATTTTGACAACGACGCAAATATGGAGACCCGGCCGCCCCACGCCCGGGACGGGACGTTTTCACCCCGAATATTTTCACAACACTGAATCGTTGGGCCAGTTCCATCCTGGCCAATTGGTTCCATTTTCGCAACGCCGCTCGACAAAATCCCCCGCGCGCGGCATCCTGCCCAAAATGGCATTTGAATCGGATTCACCGCTCGACTCGTTGTGGAAGGGGTACGGCCGGGCGTTTCAGGACTGGGACGACCTCACGCTCGGGCGCTGGCTGGCGCAAACGCTCGGCCAGCTCGAAGGCCGGGCGTGGCGGCTTTCGCATCCGCTCGTCGGCGCGTACCGGCTGGCGGCGCAGCTCGCCCACGACCGGCAGGTCTGGTTCAAGCGGCTGGCCACGCCGCCGGCGGCGTATGCGGAATCGCCGTGCTGCCGCGCCCCATTTTTGCCGCTGCTCACGCGCGATGTGCGCGAGTCGGGTTTGATTTGCCAGCATTGCAACGAAACTCTCGTGCCGTTCGACGGAATTTCCGCCGACGTCCGCGCCGACCTCGATGCCTGGGCGCAACAATACGAGCCCGTCCACGCCGTCGCACATTGGGACGACCACCAGCGCCGGCGCGCGAGTGATTATGACCGCGCCTATGAAAATGCCGCGGGGGAAGCCGAGCGTCTGCTCGCGCGCGCGGGCCGCGAACTCGCGCCCAAGCTCCTGAATCTTTATGCCGCCATCATCTGGGAGGACCAGGATGAATGCCTCGAAGTGCGGCCGGAGGACGTGCAATTATGAAATGGCTGTTCAAATGGCTGTTCCGGCTTTTCCTTCTGGTGGTCGTGTTGATCGTGGTTTTGCTGCTGTCGCTCAATACGATTCTCCGGGTCTGGGTCGAACATCGAATCCGTGCCCAGACCGGCATGGACGCGGAGATTGGAAGATTTTCGCTCGGCCTCGCGCCGACGACAGTGACAATTCAGAATCTAAAAATCTACAACTCGACGAACTTCGGCGGCACGCTGTTCCTTGACATCCCGGAAATCCACGCCGAATACGACCACGCCGCCCTTGCGCGGCATGAGATTCACCTCACGCTCCTGCGCTTCAACCTGGGCGAACTCGACATCGTGAAAAACGAGGCCGGCCGCACGAACATCTTTTCGCTCGGAGTCGCGTGGCCATCAAAAAAATCCGGCGGCACCAACGGCGCGGCGGATTTCAAGAAACAGACCGGCTTCGAGTTCAAGTCCATCGACGTGCTGAACGTGTCCGTCGGCACGATGAAATTCATCGACCTGAAGGACCAGCGATTCAACCGCACGCAAAAAATCGGCCTCGAAAACTGCGTGATGAAAAACGTGAAGAACCAGACCGATCTGGTGGGCCTGGCCGCCCTCGTCGCGTTGCGCGGAGGAAATTTTTTTGGATCGTTGGTGGACCTGCCCCGGCCCGGCGGGTTACGGAATTGAAATGGGTGGCGCCAATCATCCAGAAGTCATCTCTCCTGGGAGCGCAATCCATTCCCCCGGCGAAAGCCTCCGCCATTTTAACGTTT
>JBEKSU010000194.1:0-7104 GCA_049516755.1 Verrucomicrobiota bacterium
GGCCGAGCATGCCCCCGTCGCGTTGGAGGAACACCTGACGGACAAGATCATCGCCGAACATCCGAAATTGTTCGTCACTGACACCAACGATGCCCGCATTGCCGTCGTCACCCAGTTGGTGGCGCGCCTGGCCGCCGCCCTGCCGCCCTCGGAGCGGCACTACCAGTTCCGGGCGGTCATCCTCGACCGTTACATCGACAACGCCTTCGCCCTGCCGGGCGGACGGATTTTTGTCTTCAAAGGTTTGCTGGATCGCGTCCAGAAACCGGAGGAACTGGCCGGCGTGCTCGCGCACGAAATGGCCCATGTCACGCAACGGCATGGCCTGCGAAAACTCATCGCCGGCGGCGGACCTTACTATGTCCTGCGGCTGTTCGTCAGCGACGAACAGGGGGTATTGTCCGTCATCAGCGCCGGCTCCCAGTTGCTGGTCAACCAGTATTATTCGCGGGACGTGGAACGCGAGGCGGACACCATTGGCTGGCATTACCTGATGGCGGCCAATATTGACCCGCGCGGCCTGGCCGATTTTTTTAAACTTCAGACGGAGGGCGAGGACGCCATCAACATCCCCGAAATGTTTCGCAGCCATCCCGCCACCAGCGAACGCATTGCGTCGTTGAACCGGCTCTGGGAAAAGAGCGAACGGAAAAGCGGGTTTGTCGAATTGCCGGCCTGGAATGGCAGGCCATGAATCAAAATCATGCCGTTTCGAAACCGGTTTCCGGTTGCCAGCCGGCTGACCGCCCGCTATAAGTTTCCCCCGGCAATGGAGTTTGCCCTCCAATCGTTGGAAAACCGTCCCGATGCATCGGGACTGATGACTCCTACCTGGGAGGGATGGCATATCGCCGTCCCCCGATAAATCAGGCAGGAGTTTTATGATTACATATTTCTGGGTGGCATTGGGCGGCGCGCTGGGCAGTGTGAGTCGCTATTGGCTGAACGGCCTCATCTCATCAACCCGTTTCGGCGAAACGTTTCCGTGGGGGACACTCGCCATCAATGTCACCGGCTCTTTCGTCATCGGCGTGATCGGAGCCTTTACCATCCCGGAAGGCCGGATGGATTCGCAGTCGCGCGCCTTTGCCACGCAATTTTTGATGTATGGCATCTGCGGCGGTTACACGACGTTTTCCTCGTTCAGCCTGCAAACATTGAATCTGCTCCGCGACCGCGAATGGCTCTACGCCGGTGGCAATGTAGTGCTCTCGGTTGTGCTGTGCCTGGCCGCCGTCTGGCTCGGCTGGATGCTCGGTTCGATGGTCAACTCCATGAAAGGAAACTAAAATGCAAATTCCAAAAGACGCCGTTCTGTTGCGAATCTTCATCGGCGAAAGCGACCGCTGGGAACACAAACCGCTCTACGAAGCCATCGTGCTCAAGGCGCGCGAAATGCATCTCGCCGGTGCCACCGTCCTGCGCGGACCGATGGGCTTCGGCAAGACCAGCCACCTGCACACGGCCAAAATCCTCCGGCTTTCCATGGACCTGCCGCTGATCATTGAAATCGTGGACAGCGAGGAGAGAATCAACACCTTCCTGCCCCTGCTCGACAGCATGATGGGCGGCGGCCTCGTGACACTCGAAAAGGTGAAGGTCGTTCATTACCGCGCCGGCTCGGAAATCGCCGCGTGATATGCACTGCGAAAAGAAATTGGTTTGAAACAAACCCTGCTGCGCCGCCCAAATTTTTGGCCGCGCGGCAGCATGGCCCTACCGGATTATTTTTCCCAGGACATTCGCCAATTGTTCCGCCGCCAGCCGGGTTTTTTTTTGCAATGTCAGCAAGGCGCCGATTTTTCCCGGCGATTTGAGAATGGCCAGGGCCAGCTTGCCGTAATGCAGGTTCTTGTCCGGTTTGGCCAGTTGATTGAAATCCAGCGGCAAGTCCTCGCCGGCCGAGTCTGAAATCACGCGCACGGTCGCGCAGGGAATTCCGCGCTCCGCACAGACGGCGCGTATGGCCGCCGATTCCATCTCTACCGCGTCCGCGCCGGTTTCCAAGCGCAATTTTTTCTTTTCGGCAGCGGTCGTGGCGATGCGGTCGGCGCAGAAAAATTTCACCGGTTTTGCGCCGGCGGCCAGCAATTGACTTTGGACTTTGGACTCCGGACTTTGGACCTCAAACACCACGTCACCCGGTTTCAGGTCCGGATTCAATCCGCCGGCAAAACCGCAGGTCAGCACCAGTTCCGGCGAATGGGTGGCCAGAAACTCGCGCAGGGATTTTTCGGCGTTCTTCCGCCCGACGCCAGTGACAATGATGGCGACACCCGGTTTGCCCGCCGCGATTTTCCGAAACAGCACGGCTTCCTCTTTCAGTGCGAAGCAGATGAGCGTGGACATTGCTCAATGAGCCGCACTAACGCAAAGCCTCCAGCAATCGCTGGCGCTCCACGCTTTTGTGGGCGCTCACGGCGCGCACAATGCCGTTCAACGTGCCGACCCGGAGCGGATTGTGGTTTGGAACGGAGAGGCGTTGAGGTGCGGGCATGTCGGTTTGCAGGATGATGTGGCTGCCTTCCTGATGAACCACACGATAGCCCCAGTCTCGGCACAAGACTTTGGCCAGTTGCGCGCCACTCAAATCGCGCGGGACTTTCATGCGCCGGCCAGAATTTCGTCGCGCACCAAGTGCAACCGGATGCGGCGCGGGGTCTGGGGCTGGTCAAAAAAATAACCACGCACGGCTTCCTGAACATTCTTGCGCACGGCCTCCCAGGTGTCGCCCTGCGTGAAGATGTTTTCCGTCAGGCATTCGGCGCAATAGCCCCCGTCCTCTTCCTGCGTCACTTCAAACACCAGTTCTTTCATAGGGTCAAGCTACGGTGGTTTTTTTCAGACCGCAAGCGCGGACTGGCGGGCGTTCTTCCGCCCGACGCCGGTGACAATGATGGCGACATCCGGTTTGTTCGCCGCGATTTTCCGAAACAGCGCGGCTTCTTCTTTCAACGCGAAGCAAATCTATGCCTGCGCTTTGTCGTTTCACTTTATTCCAGCCAGCCTTTCCTTCCAGATCCGGTAAAGCTCCACCGTGGCGCGGACGTCGCGCAGACAGTATTCGGCGATCTCGCGGAATTTGCCCCCGGCCATCAGCGTGTTCACGTCCATGCCGGTGACGCCATGGCTTTTGGGCGATTCGATGCCGAACGCCTTGCAATAGAAATCCAGGTTGAACCGCCGTGCCGCGCCTTCGCGCCCGCTCACGCCATAAAACGTGAATTGTTCCGCCAGATCGCAGTGCGGTTCGACGGCGTACCGATAGCCGAGCCAGTTTTTCTTCGAGATGGGCACATTGAGCAGCGCCGAGCGGAGATAAATAAACGGCACGTCGAAGCCGCGCCCGTTGAAGGTCACGACCGAATCGTAATGCCTGGCCACGTCCCAAAACGCGGTGAGCAGTTCGGCCTCATCCGCACAGGGCATGAATTCCACCTTGTCTTCGCTTCGCTGTGCCACGACAACCTTGTCCGCGTCAATGCCATCTTCAAAATCGTCCGACAAAAACAGCACCTGGCCGCGCTGGGTGTCGGCGTTGAGCATGGCGACGCAGACGACCTGCGCGGTGAACGGCCAGAGATTGAACTGCTGCCGGATTTCGGCGCGCTTGGTTTCGCGGGCCGGCTCGTCGGCAATTTTTTCGGCTTCGCGAAACAGGTATTCCTGTTGCGCCTCGTCAAAAGTATCGGGCGGCAGCGCGGAAGTCTCGATATCGAAAACAATGGTGGCCACATGGGAATTAACCGCCAAGTTGCCAAGGACGCCAAGAAAATTTTCCAGATTTGTTCCAACCACCTGTTTCAATAGTAGGGGACGACGTGAGGAGTCTCTGACTTGTCTCTCAAAATCCGCGACAATTTGAGACTCGTTACCTCGTCTCCTACAATAAAATGATCTTGGCGTCTTGGCGGTTCAAACCGGCTCGGCAATCAAATCGTAGTCCGTGTGGCCGACGACTTTGACCCGGGCGAATTCGCCAATCGGCAGTTTGCCCCGCACGTAAATGCGTCCGTCTATGTCCGGCGCATCGGCCTCTCCGCGGGCGGTAAAAGCAGCGCAGGCGTCCCGCCTGCCTTTACCAATTTTTCCTCTTTGGCCCGGTGCAGGCGGGACGCCTGCGCTACTTTCTGTCCGAATTTGACCGTGCTCCCATGAACTCACATTGGCCTGGCGTAGTTGTTCTTCATTTGCCCGGCCTTCAACGAGCACCTTCAGCATGCGTCCGACGAAGGATTCGGAAACCTGCCGGGCGATTTTGTGCTGTGCGGCCATCGCCAGCTTGCGGCGCTGCTGTTTTACCTTGTCGGGAATCTGTCCGGTCATCGCGCCGGCCCGCGTGCCGTCTTCCTGGGAATACGCGAACACGCCAAGCCGCTCGAATTTCGTCTCGCGGATGAAATCGAGCAGCGTGTTGAAGCTGGCCTCGGTCTCGCCGGGAAAACCAACGATGAAGGTTGTCCGCAATGCAATGCCTGGTACGCCGGCGCGGATTTTCCGCAGCAGGTCCACAATGTATTGCTGCGAGGTCTCGCGCCGCATCCGTTCGAGCATGTTTTCGTGGATGTGCTGCAGGGGAATGTCCACGTAACGCGCCACCTTCGGGCATTCGGCAATGATCCGGATGAGTTCGTCCGTCCAATGCGCTGGATGGGTGTAAAGCAGGCGGATCCAGAAATCGCCTTTGAGCGAATTCAACTCGCGCAACAGCGTGCAAATGGTCGTGGCGTCGGTGGAAAGCGATCTGGCCGCGGCGGAAAATTTTTCCGGCGACGAAATCGCGCGGCTGTGGTTCGGCCGTAAATCCAAGCCATAATAGGTCGAGTCCTGTGAAATCAGGTTCAATTCCTTCACGCCGTCGGCAATCAGCGCCTTCGCCTCGGCGACGATGTCGGCCTGTTGCCGGCTGCGATGCGAGCCGCGCATGCGGGGAATGATGCAAAAGCTGCAGGGATGATTGCAGCCCTCGGCGATTTTGACGTAGGCGAAATGGCGTGGTGTGAGGCGAAACCGCGGCGTGCCGAAATCGGGGATAAAGGTCGGACGTAGGGTGACATCTAAAATCGGCGAGGATGGAGCCGTCTTCGCTGTGCTTCGCCGCGCGAGGGGATTGAGGATGGAGAATGGCCCTGCCGGTTCAACGACGGTTTTGGTTCTGCCAAACTTTTTGGTTCCACGGATGGATTCTTCCTTTTCTGGGCCGGTGGCGGCGCGGTTTTTCTCCAGTTCAGTCAAATGCCCGGCAACTTTTTCTTTCGATGTTGGATGTTGGATGTTGAATGTTGAATGTTTCCCAACTTGCTCCGTGCGCCGGGCGACGGCCTGCCGGACGATGTCCGCGACCTGCGCGACCTGGTCAATGCCCATGAAGGCGTCCACCTCGGGCAACAGTTTCGGCAGCTCGTCGCGGAACCGTTGCGGCAGGCAGCCGGAAACGATGAGGCTCTGGCCCCGATTTTTGGCGGTGCGGACCTCGGCGGATTCGAGGATGGTGTCCACGCTCTCCTCCTGCGCGGCGTCAATGAACGAGCAGGTGTTGACGATGACGGCATCGGCCGACGCGGCATCGTTCGTGATTTCCACACCGTTCTTGAGCAGCGCGCCGAGCATGATTTCGGCGTCCACCAGATTTTTGGCGCAGCCGAGCGAAATCAAGCCGACCCGCAAAGGGCGTGGGCTATTATTTGCCTTGGTCACAGGTTGAACAACTTACGCGATATTTCTTCAGGGATGCAACAGTGCAGATGAACAATGGAGGGAATATCACGGTCATTCATGGAATGGTGTATTGGCTTCAAACAGCTTGAGCTGCGTTTGCAGAGCACCAGCCAGGGGTTGATTGTTTTGAATGGCGGCGAGCGACAACGCGCGCCGGGCGGTTGCGACCGCTTCCGGATATCGTCCGGCCACGGCGTACGCCGCTGCCAGGGTGTCCAGAATCTCCGGAGAATTGCCTCCGGAAAGTTGCACGGCCTGCTCCGCCTCGGCCAAGGCCTTTGGACCATTGCGCAATGAATTGTCCGGACAGGTTGCCCATATCCAGGCCAGATTATTTAGGGCCGTTACGTGGCGGGGATCGAGTTCGAGCACCTTTTGAAACTGCGCGACCGCCGCGGCAAACTGGCCCCGGCTTTGCAAGGCCAGGCCCAACTGATAGTGGGCATGAACGGAATCCGGCATCTGTTTGAGCGCCTGCTGGTAATGTTCAATCGCCTCGTCCCACCGTCCTTGGGCGAGGAATAGATTGGCCAGGTTGAAGTGGGCCTCGGTGTAGTCCGGGTCAACGGCAAGGGCTTTCTGGAATTGTCCGATCGCCTCGTCCGGCCGCCCCTGGGTGGCCAGCAGGTTGCCCAGATTATTGTACAATTCTGCACGGTTGGGGTTGAGTTCGATCGCTTTGCGGTACTCGGCGACGGCCTCGTCCGTTCGGCCCTGTTTGGTCAACAAAATGCCCAGGTTGTTGTGCGCTTCGCCAAAACCAGGATCTATCTTCAGAGCCCGTCGATAGCATTCCACCGCCTCGTCCAGACGGCCTTGCTTGAAAAGCGCCGTGCCCAGATTGTTGTGTGCCACCACAAAATCGGGGTTAAACTCAAGGGCTTTCTGGTAGTCGCCAATGGCTTCGTTCCGCTTGCCCTGCCGATCAAGCACGATGGCCAGATTATAATACGCCTCCGCGTAATCCGGTTTGATCTCAATCGCCCGGTGGAATTGTGCGATGGCCTCGGGGATTTTTCCCTGCGCCGCGAGCAGGTTCCCGAGATTATTGCGGGCCAGAAAAGCATCTGGGTTGTTCGCGATGGTCGTCTGCCAGAGGGTTTCCATGTCGGTGTACATTCCGCATTGGTGCCGGGTGGACAGGCCCAGCACCAATAACAATATCCCGACCAGAGCGGGCTTCAGCAACTGGCTCCTGCCGGCCAGCCGGTCCAGACCCGCAGTGATTCCTGCCGCAGCCAGGGTAATCACGCTCAGGCAGCCAAAGTATTGCCAATGGTCTGACACGAACGTATATCGGGTCATGTACAACACCGTGATCAATATCAGCATGGCCGTGCTGATATAAAAATGGAGCATCGCCGCAAATGGTCCCCGGCCAATCAC
>JBEKSU010000195.1:0-7068 GCA_049516755.1 Verrucomicrobiota bacterium
GTTGAATTTCGCCTTGGGAAATTTTGCGAGGACGCCAACAGCATCCTTGAGCGGATACGCCTTTTTGGCGTCCACAACTTCGAGCGCTTTTTTGTATCGTTTACTGGGCATTTTTCTTGTTTGCGGTGCAAACGGGTTTTTGGCCCTCCCGCGCTTGTTGTCACTTCACGTTTCACGCATAACGTTTCATTGAAACGTAAAAACGTGATGCGTGATAAAATTATCCAACGACCTCGATTCCCATGCTGCGCGCCGTGCCGGCGATGACCCGGATGGCGGCTTCTTCCGAGGTCGTGTTCAAATCCTTTGATTTCATCTTCACGATATCCAGGATCTGCTTGCGCGTCACCTTGCCGACTTTTTCCTTGTTCGGCTCCTTGGACCCGGCGGTGATGCCCGCGGCCTTTTTCAACAGAATGGACGCCGGCGGCGACTTGGTGATGAACTTGAACGACTTGTCCTGAAAAACGGTGATGACGACGGGGATGATCAATCCCGCGTCAGCCTTGGTCGCCGCGTTGAATTCCTTGCAGAAACCCATGATGTTGACGCCGTGCTGGCCGAGCGCGGGGCCGACCGGCGGCGCAGGGTTCGCCTGGCCCGCCGGGATCTGCAGCTTGATGATGCCTGTGACTTTCTTTGCCATAAAATTCTTTGTGATGCGTGAGACCTGAAACGTGATTTTACTTCACGCATCACGTTTCACGTTTCATGCTACGCTTTTTCCACCTGCCAATACTCCAGTTCCACGGGCGTGTTCCGCCCAAAAATGTTGACCGTGACCTTCAATTTGCCGCGTTCGGGATCGATTTCCTCGATCACCCCGCTGAAATTGAGGAACGGCCCGTTGTTGATTTTGATCGTCTCGCCGACTTCAAAATTAACCTTCGGTTTTTCCGTCTCTTCCGACGCGGAAATCTGCGCCTTGATGGACTCGACTTCTTCCGTCGGCGTCGGCACGGGCGGTTCGCCGCCGACAAAACCGATCACGCCCTGCGTTTCCTTGATGAAATACCAAGGCTTCTCGATGATGCGGTTGTTTTCATCGAGCAGCGTCATGTCCACAAACACGTAGCCCGGCCACAATTTGCGGCTGGACACGGTCTTCTTCTGGTTGCGCACCTCGACGACCTTTTCCATCGGGACCAGGACTTCCTTGACGTAGTCCTGCATCTCGTCGGTCTTGACGCGCTTCTCAATGCTTTCCTTGACCTTCTGCTCCTGGCCGGAAAGCGTGTGGATGACAAACCATTGGCTGCGCATGGTGGTGCTCACTTAATACCAATAAATATCATATAAAAGATGCGGTCCAGCACCTCGGTGAATGCGCCCATCAAGGCGATTGAAATCATGATCACCACCGTGGAACCTTTCAGTTCCACCCAGGTCGGCCACGAACATTTGTCCAGTTCCGCCTTCGTTTCCTGCACATAGGCGGCCAATTGCCGGACCTGCCCCTGCCACCAAAGGTAGGCAAAGGCCAGGCCGATGAGCACCGCCCAAATTATAATGCTAGTCCAGCCACTCACAATTCATTCACTTTCAATTTTTCCGGCCTGCCGAAACGCGGCCCGGAACTTTTCACTCAGTCAACCGGCCCGGCCCGCCTTGCGGGATTCGACCGGCCGCCCCGAAACCTTCGGGGCTGGCGGAGAGGGAGGGATTCGAACCCCCGTCGGGCGTTAACCCGAAGCGGTTTTCAAGACCGCCGCGATAGACCACTCTGCCACCTCTCCAATGACAGACTGGATTTGTGGATTGATAGTTCGTTGGACGAACGATCCTCATCCATTCCACCCATCCATTTATCCAATTATCCAGCAATCCAACCCATTCCTCACCGGCTGGCACGGCAGGAGGGACTTGAACCCCCAACCAACGGTTTTGGAGACCGCTACTCTGCCAATTGAGCTACTGCCGTATCCGCCCAATCTCGTATTGTTTATATTTCTGACAAAAAAGGAGCCGCGGGGTTCATCCCCCCGCGCTCCAATGTTGAAAACCGCTGTTATGCGATGACTTCCGTCACTCGGCCGGCGCCAATCGTCCGGCCGCCTTCGCGGATCGCAAACCGCTGGCCTCTTTCCATGGCCACCGGCGAGATGACTTTCACTTCCACTGAAACGTTGTCGCCGGGCATCACCATTTCCACGCCCTGTGGCAGGGTGACGGTGCCGGTCACGTCCGTGGTGCGGAAGTAAAATTGCGGACGATAGTTGGTGAAGAATGGCGTGTGCCGGCCACCTTCCTCCTTCGACAGCACATAGACTTCAGCCTTGAAATGCGTATGCGGGGTGATGCTTCCCGGCTTGGCCAGCACCATGCCGCGCTCGACTTCTTCCTTCTTGATGCCGCGCAGCAGCACACCGACGTTGTCGCCGGCCGTTGCATTATCAAGGAGTTTGCGGAACATTTCGATGTCGGTGGCAACCGTCTTGCGGGTGTCCTTGATGCCGACGATTGCGACTTCGTCCATCTTCGTGAGAACACCGCGCTCCACACGGCCGGTCACGACCGTGCCACGGCCTTCAATGTTGAACACGTCCTCGATGCACATCAGGAACGGCTTGTCCACCTCGCGCGGCGGCAACGGAATGAAAGCGTCAATGGCTTCCATCAACTTTTGAATGGAGTCTTCGCCAGCCGGCTCTCCGGCCAGCGCCGCCTTGGAACTGCCGCGTACGATGGGCGTCTTTTCTCCGGGGAATTCATATTTTGTCAGCAGGTCGCGGATTTCCATTTCCACCAGGTCCAGCAATTCCTTGTCGTCCACGAGGTCAACCTTGTTCAGGTAAACCACGATGGCGGGCACGCCCACCTGGCGGGCCAGCAGCACGTGCTCCTTGGTTTGCGGCATCGGACCTTCCGACGCGTCCACCACGAGGATGGCGCCGTCCATCTGGGCCGCACCGGTGATCATGTTCTTGATGAAGTCGGCATGGCCCGGGCAGTCGATGTGGGCGTAATGGCGCTTGTCGCTCTGATACTCGACATGAGAAACCGCGATGGTCACGGTTTTGTTTTCGTCGCGCACCGTGCCGCCCTTGGTGATGTCGGCGTAGGAGATTGGCGTTGCCAAACCCTTCTTCGCCTGCACCTTGACAATCGCCGCTGTCAAGGTGGACTTGCCGTGGTCAATATGTCCGATGGTGCCGACGTTAACGTGCGGTTTCGTTCGTTGAAATTGTTCTTTAGCCATTGTTGTCTCCTGCGTTTAGTTTTTGGTTAACGGTCAAATCTGCGAACTGGAGCCCATGATCAGGGTTGAACTGATGACCTCGTCCTTACCAAGGACGCGCTCTACCAACTGAGCTACATGGGCGCATAAAATCATTTGTCCAATCCGATACACAAACACAAAACGACAAAAAAACCCGTTCCCCTCATTTTTTTCCATCGAAAATCCAAGGGGCAACCGGCTGTTTTTGTCTATTTACGGCTCTGCTAGCGGGCGCAAATTATAAAACCCCCACCCCCCTGTCAACAGGAATTTTAATTTTTTTCCACCCACCACCTTTCTTCTTTTTTTGGAAAACTCCGTGCCCATGCCTGATGGCCATCACTTCGGCAGGTTCAACTCGGGGAAATTCAACTTGTCCTGCGAGCCCCATTGGGCAAGGCGGCCGTCCTTGAAATAAACGCGATAGGCTTCCTGGGTGTTCTTGTCGGTGTAAACCCACAATTGCAGATGGACTCCGTTGGTGTCGGTTGTGGAGGCTTTGGCAATATAATTATCACCCAATATTTTCTTCACCTGGGCTTGCGACATGCCGAGGTCGAGCTGGTTTAGCTTCTGCCCGGTGGTGGTTGAGCAGCCGAAGCCTGCGAACAAAATCAAGGCCAGAAGGCCGGAGAAAACGAGATGTTTTTTCATGGGAATCGAGGGAATTTGTTGGTCGGTCTTTGATGGAAAATTGCTATTTGACGTTGCGCGGTTCAGGGCGGTTGCCTTTGCGTCGTCTTCATTTGCGGCGATTTTGCGACTGGTCGGTTACAGCGTCAAGAGTAGATAAACGAGAATTTTCTCATCGGATTGGTACCGCCAGCTTATCTGGTGGTTCATTAACGATGGAGCCCTTGGCAAGTCGGGCAGGACGCGTTGACGTGGCGGCGGCGAGGAGGATTGCTCAATACCGGGAACCGGTGTCTTTTGACAACGGATTTTGCTCCGGCAATAAAAGAATTGAATTTTACCCGGATTGCTCGAACATCCGCCAAGCTGTAAGCGTTTTCCCTGTAGCTCTTGGACCACCGACGAAGTCGCAAACATGAACGCACCAATATTCGTTCCGCCCCTGCCGGTTGCCGATGGAGCCGGAACATACCGCCCCTTGGCCCGGCGTCACGCCGGCCGGCGGAAAAACCAAACCGCAAACCTCAAAATGACCATGAACAAAAAAATCATCCTCACCCTCGTCACCCTTGCCCTCGCCGGCGCGACACGCACCTTCGCCGCCGGGACCGTCGTCGTGGAAAGCCGCACTGCCGACGGCAGTGTCAACTCGAACGCCTGGGCGGAGGTTTCCGGCACCTGGGGCAAAAGCAAAAACAAAACCAAGGTGGATGACGCCACTGTGTTCGAAACCAAACTCGTTTCGATCTGCGCCACGAACGTTCCTGCGCCCGCATTCAAGGTTTCTCCCCAAGGACTCGAATCCGGCAAGTCCTACAAAGTGGATGTGACCTTCGGTACGAGCAAAGGCAATCATGCCGCCGCCGACCTCGTTGTGGCCGTAACCGCCACCGGCGTTTCCGCCGGCACCATCCCGGAAACCACGCCGGCGTTTCAGGAATCCAATGCCAACACCTGGACCACGCTCGGCACCATCACCCCGGGCATCGATCATCCAACGCTGACCTTCACCTACAAGAGCGGCACACTGTCGCCGGCCTCGCGCTGGTATGCCGACACCATCCGGTTCACGCCGGAAGGCGCCGCCGAAACGCCGGCAAAGGAAACCCCGGCGAAGAAACCCAAAAAGAGCGCCGAGTAACCGGGTTGTGAATCAATTCGCGCCGACGGGTGGCCTTCAATCAATCCGTTGGCGTTTTTTTTGGTTGGAATTCGCGCCGACCAAGACTGATTTTCTGAGAAGCGAGCGCAGCGGCGCCCAAATTTATCTCTGCGTTCCTTGTGTTTTCTGCGGTTCCACGTAAAGGGCCGTCGGCCTTACGCGCCTTTTAGGATCTGCCGCAACAATAACCGCCTCCAACGGCAGGGGGTTAGATTGGGAATTTTCAATAAATTGGATCATAGTGCCTATTGATTCTAACGATGAAGATTTAGTGTTTCGGCTGGATGTCGTCCCGTAAACAAATTAACGATTAGCGACAATCTGCGACACCATGACCCGGGAAAAGTGTTCGCGCAGAAAAGAATTGAATTCTCCGGCGGTTGTTCCAACATGGGGTCAAGCTGAGAGCATTTTCTCTGTAGTTTTTGGGGTTTTACCAAGATTACAAACATGAACGGGCTATTTTCTTTTCGCCACAACCGGTTGTTGCCGGAACCGGGCCGGACCGCGAGGCCTGCCGCCTGAACCATCGTTATGGACTTTCCCACCACCACCTTGTTGACGCTGACCCTGCTGGGATATGTCGCTGGCAGTCTGGCGGGACTGGCGTTTCTGCGGCATGAAAAGCTGGCGGGTTTCTTCTCGTTCGGTTGCGCCACCCTGGCCGCCGGATGTGGCGCGGCGGCCTGTGCCACATTGCTGGCCACCGGCGGAACCGTCGCCCCCGTCCAATTGCAACTGCTGCCGACCATGATTCCGTACGTGCAATTCACCGTGCGCCTCGATTCGTTGTCGGTCTTTTTCGGGCTGCTGGTTTCGCTGCTGGCCTTTGCGCTGTCGCTGTATTCGCTGGGCTACGTGCGCGGGTTTTACGGGCGCAAAAGTGTGGGTGTGCTGGGCGCGTTCTTCAATCTGATGCTGCTGGCCACGACGCTGGTGGTCATGGCGGACAACGCCTTCTTTTTCCTCATCGTGTGGGAAATCATGGCCGTGGCGGCTTATTGCCTGGTCAGTTTCGAGCATGAAAAACCTGAGGCGCGCAGTGCCGGCGTCCTGTACTTCGTCATGTCGCACATCGGCACGGGTTGTCTCATCCTTGGCTTTCTGCTGCTGTTCAAAGATTCCGGCGGCTATGGATTTGACGGGTTTCATTCGCTGGCAGAAAGATTTTCCGCCGCCTTCCGCGATCGGAACAATCCGGATTTTCCGGTTGCTCTTCATCAGCTCCTGCTCCGGCGCGACGCCGCGTTCCTGTTGTTTCTAATCGGCTTTGGCGTCAAGGCGGGCATCGTGCCGTTGCATACCTGGCTGCCGGCGGCCCATCCGGTCGCCCCCAGCAACGTCTCCGCCTTCCTGTCCGGAGTCATCATCAAGACCGGCATCTACGGAATGGCCCGGGTATTTTTTTATTTCCTCGGCACCCCGCCGATGTGGTGGGGTGTGACCGTGCTGGCCATCGGCACGATTTCCGCCGTGCTGGGCGTGCTCTACGCCCTGATGCAACACGACCTGAAGCGGCTGCTGGCCTACCACAGCATCGAAAACATCGGCATCATCCTGATGGGCTTCGGCGCGGCGCTGATGTTCCTGCACACGGGCCACCCGCTGCTGGCCACGCTGGCGCTCATCGCCGGTTTGTATCACACCATCAATCACGCCGTGTTCAAGGGGCTGTTGTTCCTCGGGGCGGGCGCGGTGCTGCACGCCACGCACACGCGCGACATGGAACACATGGGCGGACTGGCCAAGCGGATGCCGCAGACGGCGTTCTTTTTTCTCATCGGCGCCGTGGCCATCTCCGCGCTGCCGCCGCTCAACGGGTTTGTCAGCGAATGGCTCACCTACCAGTCGCTGCTGCAGGGGTTCGGCACCACGGACAGTTTGCTGCGGCTCATGTTCCCGATCGGCGGCGCATTGCTGGCGCTGACGGGTGCGCTGGCGGCGGCATGTTTCGTAAAGGCCTTTGGCATCACCTTCCTCGCACAACCGCGCAGCGACGCGGCGGCACAGGCGCACGAAGCTCCGCTCACCATGCTGCTGGGCCAGGGCGTGC
>JBEKSU010000196.1:0-7061 GCA_049516755.1 Verrucomicrobiota bacterium
GGGGCCAGCGGCGTCGTCGGCCAGTTCATGGGCGGGCTGGTCCTGATGTATTCCAAGGCGCTCAAATCAGGCGAATATGTCCGCGTGGGGGAACAGGAAGGGACCGTGCTCTCGGTCGGGTTCCTTTCCACCAAGATTCTCACCCCCTGGAACGAGGAGATCCATCTGCCGAACCTGCTGCTGTTGAACACGTCGTTGAAAAATTACTCGCGCCTGTCCGGCGCCGACGGCGTGATCCTGCACACCTCGGTGACGATCGGTTACAGCACCCCCTGGCGGCAGGTACAGGCCTTGTTGCTCAATGCCGCCGGCCGCACGCCCGGCCTGCGCCGGGAGCCGGCCCCGTACGTGTATCAAAGGGCGCTTTCCGACTTCTACGTGGAGTATCAATTGAACGCCACCCTGGATGAGCCGCGCCAACGCATGTCCACGCTCTCCGCGCTGCACGCCAACATCCTGGATCTCTTCAACGAATACGGCGTCCAGATCATGTCCCCGCATTATCGGCAGGACTCCCCGGAAAAGGTGTTCGTGCCCAAGGACCGGTGGTTCGAGGCCCCGGCCGTCAGGACCGGCGAAGCCGGATCGCCCGGAAAGAAACCATGAACCCGAAAACCGCGTTGCTGCTGCTGTTTGTCATGGCCCTGGCCGGCTGCCAGCCGGGAAAATTTTCGCATTATATTTCGCCGCGGGTCACGGGACGGGTGCTCGCCGCCGATACCCGCCAGCCCTTGCCGGACACGACCGTCCGGCGCGTGGTGCCCATGATGGCGGCGGGCGAAAACACCCAACCCAAGGGCGGCGAACTCCTGATGCGCCCCGGCTGGGTGCGGACGGCCGCGGACGGCCGGTTTGTCCTCGAAGGCGAACGCGACATCGCCTTGTTTCGTCATCCGGCGTGGTGGTCGGTGACACTCTCCTTCACGGCCGATGGCTACACTTTTTTTCAAACCAATTATACCAGCGCCAATCTCAGCGGCCATTCACCTGAAGGCGAACCGCTGGTCAACGCCGGCGACATTTTGCTCAAACCCAAATCCCAATGAACGAGATGCCAAAAATAAATCGGGGCCGGGGCTGGTTTTTCAGTTGCATGGGTCTGGCCTGCCTTGCGCTGTCCCTGACCGGCTGCTCACTCCTCCGTTTCCACCACGCCCCGCCAAAGGCCGAGGTCACGTCGCTCGCACTGTCAACCAACACAGCGAATTCAGTGACGCTTACCGTGTTGCAATCCCAAGTGATGCGTTTTACCGACGGCTATGTTGCAACGGTTGCGCAGGCCGCCGATGATTTCGGCACGAAGGTCGGAACCCCCAAGGCACGACTCATGGCGCTGAAATGGAAGTTGGGACAGGCCACATCCGCTTATACTGATGCCACCGGGCCCAACCCCGTTGTCAACGCGCTGGACATTCTGGTTCTCGTCACCGTGTCCCGCATGGTCGTGGAGGATTATGGCGTCGAGACTTTTGGCGAGGCGGCCCTGCCCCTGCTGGAAACCCAGCGCCAGCTTGAAACCAACGCCTGGCTGCTCGCAAACGGAATGCTCAAACCGGCCCAACAGCAGGAATTGAGGGATTTGATTCAGGATTGGCGGCAGAAGAATCCCCACCAGCGTTACGTTGGCGCGGTCCGGTTTCGTGAATTTGCCACCGCCTTGGGCAGGATGCCAACGCAGGGAACGGCCGCTCCTACCAGCATATTCAGCCTGCTTTATCTTGACCCGTTGGCCGGACTGGATCCCACCGCCGCGGCCATTCAAGAAACCCATCAACTGGGGGAACGCGCCATGTATTACACCCAGCGCATGCCCATGTTGTTAAGCTGGCAGACCGAGGTGCTGGCCTATCAACTCGCTGCCCAGCCCGAATCGGTGCAGGTGTTGTCCAATGCGGACCAACTGGCCTCGTCCGCCGAAATGTTCGCCCGGACCGCCCAACAATTGCCGCAACTGATCAACGACCAGCGCCAGGCCGCCATCCAGCAACTGCTCGATGGACTGCGGTCCCAGCAAACGGACGTGCGCCAGACGCTCAACGCCGGCGGTGACGCGGCCACGGCCATCAATGGCGCCATCAAATCGCTCGATGCGTTCGTCCGCTATGTTTCGGCGCCGAACACCAACAAAACAACCGTAGCCACCAACAGCCGGCCGTTCAACGTGCTCGATTACGGCCAGGCCGCCGGGCAGGTCGGTGCCGCCGCCCGGGACCTGAATGCGTTGCTCACCACGATAAACCAGAGCACGCCCCAACTGGCCCAGCTCCGGCAACAAACCACCGCCGACGCCAACCGCGTGGTGGACCATGCGTTCCGGCGGGGATTGATTTTGATTCTGGTGTTGTTGATTGGCTCGGTTGTGGCAGGCTTGACCTACCGAATTCTGGCGAGCAAATTGACCGGCGATGGAAGGAAATCATCCAAGCCGGATTCCGAAGCACCCTGAAACAAATTTCATTATGAACTCACACTCACTTTTCTCGCGCGCCGGTCGCAACGCCGGTTTCGCGGTTGGATTCCTGTCACTGTTGGTGTCGGTCCTGCCCGCCCGGGCACAAACACCTGCCGAAATCAGCGATTTGAGAAACTCGGTTGGCAACCGCATTGAAGCGGCGACGATTCTGGGCGGGGATTTCGGGATGGCCGGCGCCTCTTATAACAAGGGAAGCGATGGGAATCTCACCCTTTCCAAGTTCGGTGGCTGGGGTGACATCGGCGACCCGCAACAATTGGGAGACCTGCCCATCGCCTGGCAACCTCAGTTGCAGGGCGAGATGGGCTATCTCTCGGCCAAAAGGGATTTCACCGCCGAGGATACCTTTAATGGTGGAAGCCTGGACGGCGCGCAAACCAAGTACCACGATTTCTCAATCCAGTTCGGCGGCGGCCCGCGCTTGTGGTTCAATGATAACTTCAGCATCGCGCCGACGTTCATGGGCATGTATGGGCACACGGAAAACACGCTCTACACCAACAACAATGCCGTCGCGGCGGCCAACCAGGCCCTGGCCAAGCAACTCGGCCTCGTGGACTATAGTGTGGATACCTGGACCATCCGGCCCGCCGTGGACTTCCAATACGTTTACACCTGGCGGCGCACCATCTTCACGCTTAATTCGGACCCGGTATATTTTCACACCGAAAGTTTCAGCGCCTCCAACCCGAACGTGAACGTCAACGGCAACTCGGAAACCTGGATGAACAAGATTGACGTGGACGTTCCCCTGGGCAAGGAACTGTGGGGCCACGAATTGCGCACGGGCGGTTATTTCAGCCGGACCGAGTTTTATGGCGACATCAAGGACGGGTTGGGCGTCAACCATCTCTACGAAATCCACGGTCGCGTCGTGCTGGATTATTTGAACCAGCTTTGGAAGGTGCAATGGATCGGCATCGGCTATTCCTATTTCTGGGGGAACGGCGGATTCACCGGCAACGCGATCGGCCTCGACGTCGCGTTCCAATTCTGAGCCGGGATATAATTGTATGACGGTTATGCACAATCAGCCGCTGACCGACGCCTCGATTGTCGCCTGTCCGCACTGCGATCTGTTGCAGCGCCTCCCGGAGATTGCGCCCGGCGCCTCGGCACGCTGTCCGCGCTGCGACAAGGAACTGTGGCGGCGGCGGGAGGATTCGCTCAACCGGACGCTCGCGCTGTCGCTGGCGGCACTGGTGCTTTACGTAATCGCGAACACGGTGCCCATGCTCGGGCTTAACGCCGTTGGCCACTCAGCCTCCACCACCGTCGTGGGCGGCGCCCAGCAACTCTGGCACGACGGGCAGGAAATTGTCGCCGTTTTGGTTCTCTTCGCCGCCGTCATCTCGCCCGCGCTGCAAATCGGGTTGATGCTCGCCATCGCAATTGCCGCCCGGCGGAACCAACCGCCCGCCTGGGTTGGAACCCTCTTGCGCCATCTGCCGTTCGCCCGCAACTGGAGCATGATCGAGGTCATGCTGATCGGTGTGCTGGTGGCGCTGACCAAGATTGCCGACTACGCTACGGTGATTCCCGGGGTGGCGCTGTTCGCCCTCGGCGTACTGGTCTTCCTGCTCGCCGCCATGCAGTCGAATTTCGATCCGCGCGGAGTCTGGAACCGGGTTGAGTGGGCGGACGAGCACGCCCGGCCACCGGTGGAGTCGACGTCATGACCGCGATGCAACAGGGATTGCAGAATTGCGAGGCGTGTGGGTTGCTCTCACGTCCCGTGCCGGGGGCGCACGAAGGACGTTGCCCGCGTTGCGACGAGGAACTGGTCTTCCGCAAGCATGACAGCCTTCAGCGGACCCTGGCCTTCGTGATTGCTGCCGCGGTCTGCTATATTCCGGCCAACGTCCTTCCCGTGATGACCACCATCACGGCCTCGGGCCGCGAGTCCGACACCATCCTGCAGGGCGTCGTGCTGCTCTGGTCGCCGACCGGGTGGCCGTTGTCGCTCATCGTGCTCTTCGCCAGCATCATGATTCCCAGCGCAAAAATTCTCGCGCTGGGCCACCTGCTCATCACCGTGCGGCGGGGTTCGATTGAGAACAACCGCCAGCGCATCCGGCTTTACCGGATGGTGGACCTGATTGGACGCTGGTCCATGGTGGATGTGTTTGTGGACACCTTCACCGTGGCCCTCATCCAGCTCCAACCGCTCATGTCCGTGGAGCCGGCGCCGGGGCTGTTCTTTTTTGCCGCGGTCGTGGTGCTGACGATGCTCGCGGTCGAATCCTTCGATCCGCGGCTGATTTGGGATGCCACCAGTACCAAAGAAATCCAAAAAGAGGTGCAATATGCCTGACAAAAACCAATCACCACCGAAAGTTCCCGAATCCCGGATCATCCCCAAAAAGCGCACACGGCTCTCGCTGGTCTGGATCATTCCCATCGTGGCGGCCGTCGCCGGCATCTGGGTCGCCGTGACGAAAATCATGAGCGAAGGGCCCAAAATCACGATCATCTTCCAATCCGCCGAGGGACTGGAAGCCGGCAAGACCAAGGTGGAATACAACGGCCTGCATGTCGGCACCCTCACGTCCATCCATCTCGCGGAGGACCATCAAAAAGTGATCGCCACGGCGCAAATGGCGCCCAAGACGGAAGACTTTCTCGTCAAAGACACCAAGTTCTGGGTCGTGCGACCACGGATATCCGGCATGAATATCACCGGCCTGGGCACCCTGATCTCCGGAAACTACGTCGAGGTGGAGCTCGGCCAGTCGAAGGAGAGTGAGCGTAATTTTGTTGCGCTCGATGAGCCGCCGATGGTGGCCGGCAACGCTCCCGGCCGTTTCTTCATGCTGAAGACTTTGGAACTGGGGTCGCTCGACAAGGGCACGCCGATTTATTTCCGGCAGTTGGAGGCCGGCCAGGTCGTGTCGTACCAACTCGACACGAACGGCGAAGGCCTTGACGTCAAGGTCTTCGTGCAGGCGCCTTACGACCAATATGTCAACCCGAACACGCGTTTCTGGCACGCCAGCGGAGTGGATGTTTCGCTCTCCGCCAGCGGTCTGCATGTCCAGACCGAGTCGCTCATGTCCATCCTGGCCGGTGGCATCGCGTTCGAGACGCCTGCGACCAGTCCGCTTCTGCCGCCGGCCGAGGCGAACACTGTTTTCACCCTGTTTGACGACCGCAACGCCGCCTTCCGGCCGCTCGCCCGGGATCCGTACACTTTCCTGGTCGTCTTCAAACAGTCCTCGGTTCGCGGTCTGACGGCAGGCGCGCCGGTGGAGATCGGCGGGGTGACCATCGGGGAGGTCCTCGATGTCAGCCCGCAATTCGACATGAAGACGCTCGACTTCTCGGTGCCGGTGACCATCTCCGTGGATCCGCAACGTTACGGGATCAAGTTTGTCAACCTGGAGGGCGACGAGGATGCCACCGCCCGCCATCGCCGGGTGATGGACATCCTCGTGGCGCACGGGCTACGCGCCCATTTAAAGACGGCAAATCTGCTCACCGGGTCGCTGTACGTGGCGGTTGATCTCTTTCCCGACGCGCCCCCGGCATTGGTGGACTGGGCGCAGAATCCGCCCCAATTGCCGACCATGCCCGGCCAGGCCGAGGCGATCGAAATGAGTGTCGCCGACCTCATCAAGAATCTCAATCAGACGCTCACCAACACCGACAAGCTTCTGGGCAGTGCCAACAAGCTCATTGAACCGAACTCCGTGCTGGACACGGAACTGAACAACATGCTGCAGCAGGGAGGCGGGGCGGCCCGGTCGTTGCGGGTTCTCGCCGACTACCTTGAGCGTCATCCTGAGGCACTCATTCGCGGTAAAACCGGGGAGGCAAAATGAAAACCAACCATATCACTCAGTTGTTTCTGATCACCTGCGTCGCCGCGGTTGCGGCCGGCTGCGCTTCGTCGCCGTCGCGCTTCTACACCCTCAACTCTGTTGCAAACGGGGATGGCTCGCCCGCCCCGAACTATGCCGTTGTCGTCGGGCCGGTCTCCATCCCGGCGCTGGTCGACCGACCGCAGTTCGTGGTCCAGGTGGCAACGAACCGTGTCCAAGTTGACGAGTTCAACCGCTGGGCCGAACCGCTGAACAACAACATCACCCGCGTCGTTGCCGGCGACCTTGCCGCGCTGCTTGGCACCCCGCAGGTGGCCACGGCGCCCCTGGCAAACTTCGATCCCGCCTATCGGGTGTCGATCGACATCCAACGGTTCGAATCCGTGCGGAACAAATCGGTGCTGGTCGAGGCGGTGTGGGTTGTTCGCCGGACGACCGGCGGCGGCGCCACGTGTTCGGGCCGCACGGTCGCCAGTGAACCGGTGCATGGGGACGGTTTCGACGCGCTCGCCGCCGCGCACAGCCGCGCACTCGCGAAGGTAAGCGGCGACATTGCCGCCGTGATCCGGGCGGAGGTTGATGAAAAGCCCTAGCTGCGCTCGGTCCACCTCGCAGCCGGATGCCAACAGCGGCGAAACGGCGCGCGTCGGGCGCAGATTCCATCCTGATTGTGCGTCGGGCCGGCGCAGCCAATCAATCTCCGCCCGGGTGAGCGCCTGTTTGTTCCGGCAGGATTGCGATAACGGCCAACGATGATCACAGTCGCA
>JBEKSU010000197.1:0-7016 GCA_049516755.1 Verrucomicrobiota bacterium
ATTGCCGGACATTTGAAATTGCATGTGGTTTAATCGGATTGTGAACCGCATCGTGAAATGGATGCAATCTTTGCGGAACCGGAGCTGGCTCTTCGGTCTGCTGCTGGTTGCAGTCACCGTGTTGGCATACCCGCCTGCCTTGCGGGGGCAATTTGTCTGGGACGATGTCTTTTGGACCACCGGCATATCCGGGCTGCTGCAGGATTTTTCCGGTTTGCGTTTGATGTGGAGCAAATTCACCGCGTTGCAACAGTATTATCCGCTCACGGGCACGACGTTTTGGCTGGATTATCATCTCTGGGGATTCTGGCCGTTGCCGTATCACATTGAGAACGTACTGTTGCATGCGGGTGCGGCATGGCTCTTTTGGAAATTATTGCAACGACTACAGGTGCCGGGGGCGTGGCTGGCGGCGGTCATCTTCGCGCTGCACCCCATCATGGTCGAATCCGCCGGGTGGATCACGGAACGCAAGAACGTGCTTTCGCTGGTGCTCTACCTGGGGGCGTTGCTGGCTTACCTGCGCTACGCGCAAGTTGTAACGGGTGGCGAGTGGCGGGATGTGAATGGCCCGCCTTCGTCAGACTCCAGCGCGGCAAGCAGGCTTGACACATCATGTTTCACGGGTCACTCGTCACTCACCACTCGCCACTCGCCACTCTTTTATGGTCTGGCTTTCGTTCTGTTTTTGGGTGCACTGCTGGCCAAGACCACGGCCTTTTCCTTGCCGGCGGTCATACTCCTGATCTGTTGGTGGAAGCGGGGAAGGATTCGGTGGGGTGCGGATGTATTGCCAACCCTGCCGTTCTTTGCCTTGGCCATCGGCCTGTGTCTGGTCACGGCCTGGCTGGAAAAAAATCGTGTTGGCGCTCAAGGGCCGGATTTTGCCATGACTTTTCCGGAGCGCTGTTTGATCGCCGGGCGGGCGCCATGGTTTTATACCGGCAAGCTGTTCTGGCCGGCAAATCTGTGCATTATTTATCCACGCTGGCAGCTCGATGCCGGTTCATTGGGGCAATGGCTGTATCCCATCAGTACTGTGGTCGTACTTATCGTGTTGTGGCTGGCCCGCAAGCGGATTGGGCGGGGGCCGGCAGCGGCGGCATTCTTTTTTGTGGGCACGCTCCTGCCGGTGCTGGGATTCATGAACGCGTATTATATGCGCTACTCATTCGTGTGCGACCACTGGGACTACCTTTCGAGTCTGGGCCTCATCGCGCTGGTGGCGGCGCTGGTGGCGCGGGCGGCTGAAAATCTTCACGTTCCGATGATGTTCTATGGATTGGCGGCCATCATGCTGCCGGTGCTGGCCGTGCTGACGTGGCGGCAAGGCATGATGTACGCTGACACCGAAACGCTCTGGCGGACAACCATCGCCAGAAATCCAAACGCTTTCCTGGCCTTCAATAATCTCGGCACCATCTTGTCTGGAAAGGGACAGATGGACGAAGCCATTCTCGATTTCAAAAAAACCTTGGAGATCAACCCCCGCTTCTACGAGGCGCAAAACAATCTGGGCGACGTATTGATGCAAAAGGGCCGGATGGATGAGGCGATAAACCAATTCAAGAAAGCCTTGGAAATTGAGCCTAATTACATGAATGCGCATTACAATCTCGGCAATGCCTTGCTCGAAGTTGGACGCATAGACGAGGCCATGATCCAATTCAGGAAAGCACTGGAAATAAGGCCTGACGACGCCGACACTTATTACAACCTTGGTGTCGCGTTGATGCGGGCTGGCCGGCCGGATGAAGCAATCGGCTGTTTCCAAAAAGTTCTTGAGTTCAAGCCTGACTATGCCGGCGCTTATAACAACCTGGGCCTTGCGCTGTTCACCCAGGGCAAGTTCGATGAAGCCATCAAGACATACCAGCGAACCTTGGAGTTGATGCCGAATTATGCCGATGCCCATTACATGCTCGGTTGCGCATTGCAAAGTCAAAGAAAGTCCGGCGCGGCAATCGTCCAGTTTCAAACAGTTCTCAAATTGGAACCGGGACAGGTGATGGCCCAAAACAGTCTGGCTTGGTTGCTGGCGACCTGTCCGGAAGCATCGTTGCGGGATGGCGGCAAAGCGATCGAGCTGGCCAAACAGGCGGAGCAGCTTTCCGGCGGCAATCATCCGGAGATTCTGGATACGCTGGCAGCGGCTTATGCCGAGGCGGGACGATTTCCGGAAGCGGTTGAAACCGCCCGGCGCGCCTTGTCTCTCATCGCCACTCAAAACAACCAGCCGGTGGCTGACGCGCTGCAAATGCGGCTCAAACTTTATGAGGCGAACGCTCCATTTCATGAAAAACCATAGCGATCAAGCACAAGGCTCACCAGGGATTCTGGTCAGGTGACGCAGCGCCGGGTTTGGCTGGGAGCGTGACGCCCGGCCGGCACCGGACAATTTTATATACGAACAAGTTCTAACTGTTTGACCTGGCGGAGATTTTATTTAGCCTTGAGAGGACAAATGAATCCGCCGCTTGTCTTGGCACAGTGTTGCAGCTAAAACCAGACCTGATCAACAACACATGAGTAATCCGACTCCTCAACCCCGCCCCCTCGCGTTACTGTCGGTGGTCATTCCGGCGCGCAACGAGGAGGGCTGCATCTGTTCCACGGTGGAGCACCTGCATTTGGAACTGCGGCTGCATAACGTGCCGCACGAGATTATCGTCGTTGATGATGGCAGCACCGATCGAACCTGGGAACTGCTTGCCCAGATCAAAGCCAAACTTTCCGAGCTGGTTCCGGTGAAGAACGAAGACCTGCACGGTTTCGGCCGGGCGGTTGTCCGCGGCCTCGACCACATGAAGGGCGACGCCGTGGTCATCATGATGGCGGATGAATCCGATGATTGCCGCGATGTGGTGCGCTACTGGGAAGAACTGAACAAGGGATGGGATTGTGTGCTCGGCAGCCGCTTTATCAAAGGCGGCGGCACGGTTGACTATCCCAGAATCAAGCTGTTCATCAATCGCGTCGCCAACCTGTTCCTCAAGACCCTCTTTGCCATCCGCCTGAACGACACGACCAACGCCTTCAAAGCCTACCGGCGGGAAGTGATTGACGGGTGTCGCCCGCTGATCGCGCCACATTTCAATCTTACTGTTGAACTGCCACTCAAGGCCATCGTGCGTGGATTTTCATGGACCGTCATTCCTGTCACCTGGCGCAACCGTCGCACCGGCGAGGCGAAGCTGATGATGAGCGAGATGGGCAGCCGCTACCTTTTTATCTGTCTCTATATCTGGCTCGAAAAGTATTTCAGCCGCGGCGACTATCGCAAGCGAAGCCCGGAATGATTTCGATTACGGATAGACCAGCCGGAGAAAGACGGAGCCGTTGGTTGGATTGATGGGGAGGAAATATTGGTTGGTGGCCGTGGAGTTGGGGACGTTGACCCAGTTGTTCCCCAAACCTGCGTCGGGATCGTTGGTTTGAATCTGTAATTGCCAGCCAAGGTGATCCTGCGGCCAGGATAACTGCAATTGGCCGCTGCTGGCTTGCGCGACAATATTGGTTGGCACCGATGAAGGCAGCGGTGTGGCGCCGGCTTGCAGGGAATTGGTGCTCTCGCCGCCGGATACTGCTGTCACCACGTAATAATAAGCCACGGCATTGGTCACTGCTGCGTCGGCATAGTTGGTCGCGGTCAGCCCGCTGAAAACTGTTGGATAAGGTCCGTTGTTGACCGTCCCGCGTTTGAGATTGTAAGTCGCGCCCGACACGGCGTTCCAGTTCAAATTGATCAACAGGTTGGTGCCCACTGCCGTGAAATTGGTGGGAGCGGGAGGTGCGGGCGGGGTTACGATGAGGTTCACCTGGCCGGCAGTGCTGGTGTCCAAGGCATAGGTGTAAATGCCCCCGGGCGTCGAACCGAGCGTGGGCAGATTGCCGCTTAAATTGCCGGTATAAGTCAACAGCGTGTAGGTGCCCGCCCCAAACCCGGGGCCGCTCGACGTATTAATGGTCCCAGCCAGCGTCAGATCACCCGTTACCGCCACCTGATTGGTGTTCTGATCCACCGTAAAATTCAGCACGTTATTGGGGAACAGCGTCCAACTGCTGTTAATGTTGAGAATGCTGTCCCCCAAGGTAAGCGGGCCGACGGCGAAATCAATTATGTTGGTTTTGCTCAAATAGGCCTGGCTGTTGTAGAGGGCCAGGGTGTTGCCGTAGGTGCTTGTCGAGAGACCGTCCAGGGTAATCAGGTTGGTGGAACCAAAGGTATTGGTAAAATTATTGGTGAAGGTGACCTGCGCGTCAAAAAGCGCGAAGGTTTTGACGTTACCCACTTGAAATTGTGAATCAATGATCTGGACTTGCTTCGTATGGTAAAGATCGAAACTGCCGGAAGCGGTGATGTTCAGTCTGTTCAATATGATGTTGGTGGCGGGCATTTCGGTCCGCGCCCAAATCATGCCGGGCTGGCCTGCCGTCGCGGTCAAATTGCTGATGACTATATTCCGCCAGACCGGCGTAAAACTGGTGATGTTGGAGGCAGTTATGGAATTAGCTTTGGCCGGGGCGATGTTGGCGGTGGTGGGATTCCCGTATTCTTTGTAATAGCTATAGATTATTATCGGCGCATACGTGATGTTGGTCATTCTAATATTGTAATAGTACAGGTTTTGGGCCACGCCCCCCTCGCCGTCGCCGCCGGTGGTTAAGTTATCTGACTTCATGCGAATGCCGTTGTCCGTGCCGTTGAAAGTACAGTTGATCACGGTCAGGTTTGACACCCCGCCCTGGGTGTTGCCGCCCAGGGAAACCCCGTGGCCGGTGCCGAAGGTGCAGTTCGTGATCAGGGTGTTATTACACGGTGAGCCGATGCTGCTGCTGCCAATGGCGATGTTGTCATCTCCGGCATTGATGGTGCAGTTCTGGACCAGGCAGTTGGTCCCAATCAAATCAATCCCGTCGGTATTTGCCGCGAGGGGGTTCGTGGTGTTGATGTTGATGCCTTGAATGGTTATGTTCCCGCCACCACTCTTGAAAACGATATGCATCATAGGCGGATTCTGCAATGTCACGCTCTGTATCAGTACCCGTACGCATTTGGAAAAATAGATCATGTAAGGCCGGCTCGGCGGGTCTGCCGACCACCAACCCGCGCCGTTGCCATCAATGGTACCCGTCCCGCTGATTTCGACGTCGGTAAGGCTGCCAAAGGTGATCGGACTGGCAGGGCTGCCTGTTGCATTGGGATATTTGTTTTCGGGCAGGAACAGCAGCGTCGCGTTGGTGTCAATTTGCAGATTGACCTTGCTCTGCATCGTGAGCGGGCCACACAGATACGTACCGGGTCCAGGTATTTCCACCGTGCCACCGCCCACACCGGCGGTCGCTGCCGCCGCCGCCGCGATGGCGGCTTGGATGGCGGTGGTGTTGGTGATTACTCCATCACCGACAGCGCCGTAATTGGTGATGTTGAAGATATTGTTGGTGTTGATGTTCGGCAGTGCCGGCTGTGCCAGCGTCGCCATTACCAATGACAACAGCCCGGCTGCCGACAGCAATAGTGGGGCGCGAAAGGTAAAATAATTGCGTAACTTCATAATTTAAACCGTACAATCATGGCCACTTGATATGGATGGCAACAATGATTTTACGCCATTATTTTATCACAGAGCGTCAATTGTCGCCAGTAATAATCGCCTGATTTTATGAGTTTTCAATGACCCGATTGGGTCCGATAAAACCGCTGGGTAAAGTTCGTCGCTTGAGTGTCCGTAAACTGCCACAGGCCATTGGCGCCGGCAGCGTTCGTGCTGAGCGGGATCCAGTTCACCGGCGGTGTCAGGTTCGTCGCTGCTTCAACCCAATAGTTGGAACCTGGCATGCCCGTAAAGTTCAGAATCACATTGCCATTGCTGACCGTTACTCCGGATACGGTCTGTTGTGCCATCAGCACCGTAATAATTCCATTATTGGTTCCGCCCTGGCCGTCGCTGATCGTGTAATTAAATCGGTCGGTTACATTATTGCCATCGGTGTAATAAATATTGGCGCTGTCGAAGGTCACAGTCCCGCCATTCGTGCTGGGGGAGCCAACACCGGTCAACACCAATGTATCGCCGTCCACGTCGCTCCAGTTTATCGCCAGGTTGGTTATGACAATCGTCAACGGAGATCCGGCCAGGCGATAATACACCGCCGGATTGGCCGTCGGCGGATTATTGGTCACGACTTCACTCAGGGTGTTGGTGCTGGGCGAATAATTGGAGTTACCCGAATACTGTACGGTAATCGTGTTGGTGCCGCGCGGCAATACCGCCGTGGCCGCGCTGGTCGCGGTGCCGCCGGACAGCGTCTGGCTGTTAAACGCCACACCGTTGGTCAAGAACAATACCG
This sequence comes from Verrucomicrobiota bacterium, assembly GCA_049516755.1. Taxonomy (GTDB): domain Bacteria; phylum Verrucomicrobiota; class Verrucomicrobiia; order Limisphaerales; family UBA11358; genus UBA11358. The sequence continues at coordinate 6,352 of JBEKSU010000197.1, forward strand.
TACCGCTCAAAGTTGACGGTGTCATATTGGCTGTGAATGTCACCGGCGATAGATGAGCAATCGGATTGGCCGAAGCGCCCGGCAAAATGGAAGATCCGGCTGGCATGATGTTCCCCGTCAGACCCGCTGGCTGCGTCAGCGAGTAATTGCCCGCCTGCGCACCGCCCAGCGACAAACCGCTGACCGTGACGCTGATACCATTGGCCACGTTGGCGCTGGCAAAGGTGGCAGTGTATCCGTTGGTCGCCAGCGTCACCGTGTCACCGCTGATTACGGTGTTAAGAACATAATCGTTGGTGTTCAACGAGCCCGCTGTCGTCCCGTCATAAACCTTGCTGTTGACCGTCAATCCGGAAACCGTCAGTCCCAGCGCCGTGATGTTGCCCGTCAATCCCGCTGGCTGCGTTAGCGAGTAATTACCCGCCTGCGCACCGCCCAATGACAGACCGCTGACCGTGACGCTGATGCCATTGGCGACATTGGAACTGGCAAAGGTGGCGGTGTAACCGTTGGTCACCAGCGTGACCGTGTCACCGCTAATCACCGTGTTGAGCGCATAGCTGTTGGTGTTCAACGACGCCCCCGTCGTTCGGTTATAAACCTTGCTGTTGACGCTCAATCCCGAAACGGTCAGTCCCAGCGCAGTGATGTTGCCGGTCAATCCG
>JBEKSU010000198.1:0-7013 GCA_049516755.1 Verrucomicrobiota bacterium
GCCATAGTGATTGGTGGAGAATCAGCCCGCCGTTCTGACAAGTGCGAGAATGGCGACCTTGATTGGAGCGGGGAGATTTGCCCAAGCCGTGACTACTTGAGACAATTCGGGACAGGATGGGATTGGATTTCGGGAGTCTATTCGGGAGTCTGTGTGAGATTCCCCTTTATTTACGGGCAAAACATTGGGGTTCGAATCCCCCTCTCTCCGCCAGTTTGATTTTTCAGATTTTTCGCGCTGCGGAATTGACATCGCCCGGCTCCGTCTCTAACCTCCCAACGCAAAGACATGCGCTTTGCCCCGAATTCACGTTCGGGGATTTTTATTGTCGTTGGTGAGGCGGTACGGCTGTGCCGCCGCAGAAAATTTAATTGATTTATGGCAAATACAATTTTGGTCGGCGCCCAGTGGGGCGACGAAGGCAAAGGCAAAATCATTGACGTGCTGACGGAGGACGCGGACATCGTCGTCCGCTACGCCGGCGGCAACAACGCCGGGCACACGGTTTTCATCGGCAAACAAAAATACGTCCTGCACCTCGTGCCGTCCGGCATCCTGCGCAAAAACAAACTGTGCGTCATCGGCAACGGCGTGGTCATCGACCCCGTTGGACTGGTTGACGAAATCAAGGGGCTCCGCAAGCTTGGCGTCAAGGTCGGCGACAACCTCGTCGTGAGCGAGACGGCGCACGTTGTCCTGCCGTATCACCGCGAGTTGGACGCGCAACGCGAAGTGCTCAAGGGCAAAAACAAGATCGGCACCACCAAGCGTGGCATCGGCCCGGCTTATGGCGACAAGGCCGCGCGCGTCGGCCTGCGGATGATTGACCTTGTGAACCCGAAGCGATTCGAGGAAAAACTGCGCCTGCGCATCAGGGAAAACAACGGGGTGCTACGCGCACTCGGAGCCAGACCGCTTTCCTTCGAGCAGGTTCTTAAAGAATATCGCGCCGCCGGAAATTATTTAAAGCCGTTCGTCGCCAACACCGTCGTGCTGCTGCACGGAGCGACGCGGCGCGGCGACAACATTCTGTTCGAGGGCGCGCAGGGCACGTTCCTCGACATTGATCACGGCACATATCCGTTCGTCACGTCGTCGAACACGACGGCGGGCGGCGCGTCCACCGGCTCCGGTGTGGCGCCGAACAAAATGGACGAAGTTGTTGGCGTAATGAAGGCCTACACCACGCGGGTGGGGGAGGGGCCGCTGCCGACGGAGAACGCCGAGATCGCCGACCTGCTGCACGGAATGGGCCGCGAATTTGGCGCCACGACCGGGCGCGCGCGGCGTTGCGGCTGGTTTGATTCCGTGGCCACGCGGCATGCAACGATGGTCAACGGCATTGATAAAATCGCCGTTACCAACCTCGACGGTCTCGACACGCTGAAGACCATCAAAGTCTGCGTCGCGTATCATCACGGCAAGGCGCGTTACGATTTTGTTCCGAACGACGCGCAAACACTTGCCGAATGCGAACCGGTGTATGCGGAATTTGAAGGCTGGCGCACGCCGACGGACAAGGCGCGCAAATGGAAGGATTTGCCGGCCAAGGCGCGCGCTTATTTGAAGGCGATTGCCGAATTGACCGGCGCGAAGCTGGCGATTGCCTCCGTCGGCCCCAGCCGCGACCAGACGATATTTGTTTAATGTGGGAGGGTCGCCTTGTCGGCGACCCAGATTGGGGACGGCGACACGCCATCCCTCCCAACAGCAGATTTCGCGGATTGACGCAGATTTTTTACAGTTTTGAAATCAACGCAATCGGCGTAGTCTGCGGGCAGAAAAATGAGTTCCGCAACCGCTCATCTCAGTCCCGAAGCCAAGGCATCGCTGCCGCAGCACGTCGCGGTGATCATGGACGGCAACGGCCGTTGGGCGAAACAGCGCGGGTTGCCCCGCATCGAGGGTCACCGGCAGGGTGCGGAATCCGCCCGGACGATCATTCGCACGGCGGGCGAACTGGGCATCAAATATCTCACGCTCTACGCCTTTTCCGCCGAGAATTGGAACCGGCCCAAGGATGAAGTGGATGCGTTGATGAAATATCTCATCCATTATCTCAAGACCGAGACGCCGGAACTGAACAAAAACAACGTCCGTCTCGAAGTCATCGGGCAGATTTACCGCCTGCCGGAAAACGTGCAGGAACATCTCAAGAAATCAATCGCCACCCTTTCCAAAAACAACGGCCTGACGCTCGTCATGGCGCTGAGTTACGGCAGCCGGATTGAAATCGTGGACGCCGTGCGCGGCATTGCCGAGAAGGTGAAACGGGGCAAGCTCGACCCGGCGGACATCACCGAACAGGTCTTCGCCCAGCATCTCTACACGCATAATATTCCGGATCCGGACCTGCTGATCCGCACGAGCGGCGAGATGCGCGTGAGCAATTTTCTGTTGTGGCAGATTTCCTATGCCGAACTGGTCATTACGCCCACGTTGTGGCCGGACTTCCGCAAGCCGCAGTTTTATGCCGCGCTGGAGGAATACGCCCGCCGGCATCGCCGGTTTGGCGGGGTGTGAAAAGGGACTGGCAACGAGGCTCCGACTTCGATAGTGGGTCGGTTTGATTAAAGATGGGGGGGCGAACGGAGGCCAAAATTCCTATTACCTATAGCAGTTCCAGTTAAAACATTGGCACAGTTTGATATGCTTCAGGGAATAGCGGTGGAGGGCCGCCGCACTCCAAGACGCTGTGCGCGCACAATGATTCCTGATATTCGCGAAGTGTCTTGGACTGCGCCAGCCCTCTGGCGCTTTGCCAGCAGATGAAACATCCTCGAGGTCCGCATGAGCTTTTGCGTGCCAATGACAAAATGAGCTCCCATATAAACGCAAGAGCCCAAACAAAATATTTGCGCCTTCAGGATTCAGGCCGGGGCGGGCGTCTTGTCGGCCCCGTCCTCGCCAAGCGTGGCGCGGATGGCGGCCAACAATGCGATGCGGTCAATCGGCTTGGGAAAGAACCCCACCACTCCTGCGGTTTCCATGGCGTGCTTCTTGTCTTTCACCGACTTGTCCCCCGAAATGATGATGATGGGGATGTCCTTGGCTTCGCCCATGCGTCGAAGCCATTCAATGATGAAAAATCCGTCCTGTAACGCCCCGCCGACATTCGCCGCATCGGGCGGAAACAAGATGTCGAGCAGGATCAAATCCGGCCGTTCCTGGGTGACGATGGTGGCCGCTCCCGGGCCATCGGTGGCCGTGAACACCTGATAACCATTGGAGTTCAACACTATGGACAACGTTTTCAAAATGATCTGATCGTCATCCACCACCAAAATCTTTTTGCCAGCCGGAATGGAGGATTCAGCATTCATAGGCTCTTGGAGTGTGCTTGAACCCGAAAAAAAGAACGGCCGAAGTCATGGTACATTTGCCTGTGCCGGACAAGCCGCAGGTGAGAGGAAAATGGTTCGCTCTCATAAGCGATTTGAAACTGCGCGGGAGCGGCGCCGGTTTCAATAAAAATATTCAACAAAATCACCGGTGTTCATCAGGTCTCCAAGCTGTACAGGTCCGGGTTTGCGACCCGGCAAAATCTGTTTTATTCATGAGTGCGATGCATAATCCGTGGGCGGGGCGTTACCGTAGGACAGCCTTCCAGCCTGTTTCCGTTTATTGTTAAAGTCAGAGACAAGCGAGACTTGCTGTCCCATCTGTCTGGAAAGCCGCGCGCCGTTCCCTCCTTTCGACTTGTTTTGAAGCCTCGCTCTGCTATTCAAGTTCTCATGAGCAAAAAAATTGGAGTTGGGATGTTGCTGTGCATTGCCGGCTTGACGGTGCTGGCGTCGTCGCCGGCCGATCAGGCAAAGCTGGCTGCGGCCAACACGGGCTTCGCGTTTGATTTGCTGAAACAAATCACCCGGGAACAACCGGCCACAAATATTTTCATTTCGCCCTTCAGCGTTTCGAGCGTGCTGCAAATGGTCGCCAACGGCGCCGCCGGCGAAACGAAGGTGGAAATGCAGCACGTCTTGAAAACGGCCGGTTTGCCCGCGGAAACATTGGACGTTGCCGGCAAGGATTTGAGTCAGTCCCTGAATTCGCAAACCAACGTGATTCTGAACCTGGCCAATGCAATTTGGTACCAGGAAGGTTTCCACTTGAAGCCCGCGTTTGTTTCCGACAATCAGAATTTTTTTCTGGCGAAACTGGCCGGCGTGGACTTCGGGAAACCCGAATCGGCGCAAACCATCAACGATTGGGCGGACACCAGCACGCACGGAAAAATCAAGGACGTCGTCCAATGGCCGTTTCCGCCGCTCACACGGGTGATTCTGGCCAATGCCATTTATTTCAAGGGCAGGTGGGACCGGCCGTTTGAAGGACGAACCGAAGACAATCTATTCTACGTCCTGCCCCGCGGAAAGCCAAAGCTGGTGCCAACGATGTGGCAGCACGGGCACTTCAATTACCAGCAAGGCGACGGCTTTCAAGCCGTGCGGCTGCCTTACGCAGGCGGGCATTTGCAGATGTATCTCTTTTTGCCGGACACAAATTCCACTCCCGAAAAGCTGCTGGCAGATTTGAACGCCGACACATGGCAGAACAAAATCCTGCCGAGATTTCATGACGAGCAGGGCCTTCTCGGGCTGCCACGGTTCAAACTTGATTACGACGTGATATTAAATGACCCGCTCAAGGCTTTGGGGATGCGGCAGGCTTTTGCCGGTGCTGCCGATTTTTCGGCAATGGCCGAGGAGCCGCTTTTCGTGAGTGGGGTGAAGCAGAAGAGTTTCGTCGAGGTGAATGAAGAAGGCACCGAGGCGGCGGCGGTGACGACGGTAAACATGAAGGCGGCAGGGATATTCAGACCTGAAAAAACGTTTGAGATGATTGTGGACCGGCCATTTTTCTTCGTCATCGCCGATGACCAGACCAAAACCATTTTGTTCATGGGTGTGATATATGATCCGGCGGGGCAGGGCAGCGGTGGCTGAAACGCGCCACCTCACCCCGGACTCTTTCCCCCGTCGGTGACGGCGGAGAGGTGGAAACACCGTCAGCCGGACGGCCAATCAACACCTTTCCACTTGTTTTGGGCGGTCACTCTGTTATTCAGTCGCCATGGGCAATAAATTTCGATTGGGGGTGCTAGGTTCCGGCAAGGGGTCGAACTTCGTCTCGATAGCCATCGGGTGCGCCACGGGAAAAATTCCGGCGGAGGTCGCCATCGTGTTGAGCGATGTCGAAAGCGCGGGGATTCTGACCCGGGCGAGCGAGCGAAAAATTCCCGCGCATTTCATCCCGCCGGGGAAATTCCGCACCAAGCTGGACGAGGACGCCGAGCGCGCGTTTATTGTGGCGTTGCAAATGCTGCAGGTGGATTTGATTGTGCTGGCGGGATTCATGCGGGTGCTGAAGGGCGGATTCCTGGGCGCGTTCGAGGGGCGCATCGTGAACATCCATCCGTCGCTGCTGCCGTCGTTTCCCGGCCTCGAATCCTGGAAACAGGCGCTGGATCACGGCGTGAAGCTGACGGGTTGCACGGTGCATTTTGTGGATGCGGGCGTGGATTCCGGCGCGATCATCGGGCAGCAATCGGTTCCGGTTTTGGACAATGACACGCCGGAGATATTGCATAAACGGATTCAGGCCGCCGAACACGAGCTTTACCCGAAATGCATCGCGGCCATTGCGCGCGGGGAGATTGCGGTGCTGGGCCGGCGGGTGATACGGAAGACAGTTTAATCCTCCGCGTCCTCGTTCTCGTCCTCGATGAACAAAAACCATTTCGAGGAGGAGAGACGAGAACGAGGACGAGGACGAACGGAAATGAAAAAGTTCATGAGAACCATTTCAATTATCGCCGTAGTTTGCCTTGGCCTGCTCGCCGGTTGCGCCTCGCACCGGCACGTCGAGAAATCCGGCGGCGGCCATCCGCAAGCATTTGAGAGCCGGGACGATTTCAATATTGAAATGGCGGTTTACGGCTATTTGCTGGAAAAACATCCCTGGGGCAACGGCGATTACACGGCGATTTTCCTTGAAGGCAGCGATGACTGGGTGGCGGCGCTGATTCGGAAATTTCCCCATCAGGTTCCGCCCATCAAACCGAGCAGCCGGGCGCAACTGCGCCCGAATCGGCCGCCAGTTGACCGGGACACAGGCAAACCGGCGCTGATCCTGAGCGCGAAAGCCATGGACCCGACGAACGATGTGTCCGAAGCCATCGGCACCTGGTACGCCGGGGAGGCGGCGTCGGGACTGTGTGCCTTCGTATTGATGAAAGTGGATGGCCAGTGGACCATTCAAAGCGCAAAGTAGCGTGTCGGCACACGGATGAAAGGGGCGGACGGAAGCAACGGGTCAGTTTGATGAAAAATGGTGTGCGAAGGGAGACAATTACTAATTCCTAAATCCGAATGACTAATCATTTTGTCAGTCGGACTTCGATATTCTTTGGGAATTATGGTTTCGTCATTCGTCAGTCCATCGGGATGCGCCTTTCATGGCTGCCCCGTCCAACCGGTTTAAATCAAAGCAACCCATTGCCCGCCCGGAAAAGAAGATTATGGCTTTTCTTTGACGGAATTGGCAAATTGACCGGCAAAATATTGAAATGAGCAAGAAATTACGGTTTGGTCTGCCGAAGGGCAGTTTGCAGGAGGCCACCATCGAAAAGATGGCCAAGGCCGGCTTTAACATCCAGGTCAGCAGCCGTTCCTACATCCCCTATGTGGATGACGACGAGCTGGAGATCCGGCTGATTCGCGCGCAGGAAATCAGCCGCTACGTCGAGCACGGTTATCTCGATTGCGGCATCACCGGGTACGATTGGATCATCGAGAACGGCTCGAAGGTCCACGAGGTCGGCGAATTTCTGTTCAGCAAGGTTTCGCGCCGCCCGGCCCGCTGGGTGTTGTGTGTGCCGGAAGATTCGCCGGTGAAATCGGTCAAGGATTTGCAGGGCAAACGCATCGCGACCGAGGTTGTAATCTGACGAACAAGTATCTGAAAAAGCATGGCGTGACGGCCGAGGTGGAATTTTCCTGGGATGCGACCGA
>JBEKSU010000199.1:0-6966 GCA_049516755.1 Verrucomicrobiota bacterium
TGCCCCAGTTATTGACAGAATCCGCGGAGATGGGTTGGATTTTATACCACGCGCAGCCGCCGGTGAGCAAAGCCGCCAAAGAAATGAACCACAATACCCTTTTCATGCCCAAATAATGTTGGCCGGCATGAATTTTGTCAATCCTCCGGAATTCGCGGTACTGTCCTAATCTCAATTCGTAATCGAAATCTTAATCAACAAAATCGTGTATTACGATTAAGAGGAAGATTAAGATTAGGACAGTGACGAGCCCGTGCGCCATCGGCAAAGTTTCGTCCTGATGGGCTGAAGGCTTGTTCCCGCCGGATTCTCTGTTATGCTTCCCGGCCTTTGTGACCATTACCGAAGAAATTCAGAAGCGGCGTACGTTTGCCATCATCTCGCATCCGGACGCGGGCAAGACCACGCTCACGGAAAAGCTGCTGCTTTACGGCGGCGCGGTCCAGCTCGCCGGCTCGGTCACCGCCCGCAAAAACCAGCGCGCCACCACATCCGACTGGATGGAACTGGAAAAAAAGCGCGGCATTTCCATCAGCTCCACCGTGTTGCAATTCGATTATAACGGCTTTCGCCTCAACCTGCTCGACACCCCGGGGCACAAGGATTTTTCCGAGGACACCTACCGCGTGCTCACCGCCGTGGATTCGGTGGTGATGGTGATTGATTCGGCCAAAGGCATCGAGCCCCAGACGCGCAAGCTCTTCGAGGTCTGCCGCCAGCGCGGCGTGCCCATCTTCACGTTCATGAACAAGTGCGACCGCCCGATGAAGGACCCGCTTGCCTTGATCGATGAACTGGAGCGCGTGCTCGGCATCGGCGCGTTCCCGGTGAACTGGCCCATTGGCAATGGCTTCGAGTTCCAAGGCGTCTATGACCGGCAGACGAAGCTCATGCACCTGTTCGAACGCACCGTCGGCGGCCAATATCGCGCGCCGGTGGAGGTTGGCGGATTGCATGATCCGGCGGTCCGCGGCCGGCTCGATGACGAAACCTTTCGCCGGACCGTCGAAGAACTCGAAATGCTCGAACACGCCGGGCACGACTGGGATGACACCGCTGTACTCACGGAAAAAACCACGCCGGTGTTCTTCGGCAGCGCCAGCAACAATTTCGGCGTGCAACTCCTGCTCGACGGTTTCCTGAAACATTCGCCGCCGCCCAAATCGCGCGTCATGGGAGGCATCGAGATAGCCCCGGAAAATCCGGCGTTCTCCGGCTTCATCTTCAAGATCCAGGCAAACATGGACCCGAAGCATCGCGACCGCATCGCGTTCGTCCGGGTATGCTCCGGCAAATTCGAGCGTGATATGACCGTGCACCACTCGCGTTCGGCCAAGAAAGTGCGCCTTTCCAGTTCGCACAAATTATTCGGCAATGAACGCGAGACGGTGGATGAGGCGTATCCCGGCGACGTCATCGGCCTTGTCGGCCACGACAGCTTTGGCATTGGCGACACGCTCACGACCGATCCGGGCATCACCTACAAGGAAATCCCGCGTTTCACACCGGAAGCCTTCAGCTATCTGCACAATCCGAACACGGCCAAGTACAAACAATTTCGCCAGGGCCTGGAGCAATTGATGCAGGAGGGCGTCATCCAGGCGCTGTACCTGCGTAATTCATCGGTGAAAACGCCGTTGCTCGCCGCCGTCGGCCCGCTGCAATTCGAGGTGGTGCAATTCCGGCTCGAAAGCGAGTACGGCGCGGTCTCGCGCCTCGAAGCCGCACCGTGGACGGTCGTCCGCTGGCTGCCAGTGGATATGAAGGAAGACGACCTCGACGCCCTGTCGCTGCCGACCGGCTCGCGGGTTGCGTACGACGTGGGCAAAAACGCCGTGGTGTTGTTCCCCAACGAATGGTCCGCCGAATATTTCACCAAAACCAACGAGCGCGTGCCGCTGTCCGCATTGCCCGTGCAGACAGCCAGAGACTGATTTTGCATCGCTGAATTCCGGCAATCCCAACGGGATTGCAATCATTCAGCCCAGGGTTGGCCGCGTCAGCGGACTACCCTGGGTAGCAAACCCAAAAAATCCAAAACCCTGACAGGGTTGAATCCATCCCGCGCCTCGTTCATTTTCAAGCCATGCCTCAATCACTCGCAAAGATTTTGGTTCACACAGTTTTCTCCACCAAAGACCGCCGGCCTTTCGTGCGCAATCGGGTATTGCTCGAAGGATTTCACCGTTATTCCAGTTTGATGGTGCAGACTTGATGCCTCTGGGTCGTGATGGTTTGCATCTGTTCGGCTGCGCCCGGCGTTCCATTTGGATTTACGGGCGTTTTCTTGTCTACGTTGACGTCGTTCTTTATGTCGGTTTCAATGATCTGCCCCAGTTCCGGATCGAACCAGGCCACACCCTCAGCGATGCCATCGCGGGGATGATAGGTTGTCTCATCCCGCTTTGAATTTGGATCGGGTTTGACTTTCATGATTCCCTGAAGCTCCAGACGGGCGCAATTGTGGTTTTCATGCATTTCCCAATTTAGGAAAACAACCTTGTAATCCCACACCTCGATACCCCAGTTGGTCACCGGATGTTCGAAATGAGAAGACCAGGTATCGCCGGGTTGCACGGCCTGGCGCGGCAGGAAAGGGCTGGCGTTTGTCAATGCCTCGAAAAAGGCCGCGCTATATATATTCTTGATGTCGCCCGCAAGCGGGTCCGCCTGGGGGACGGACTTGATCCGCTGGACCAGTTCACCAACGCCTTCCAGGCACTCGGCGTCGTTGCTGGCATTGAGAAAATAGCGGATTTTGGAGCCGACGATTTTTCCGAACACGGCGGCCACTTCGTTGGTTTGGTCCGCTGCTGATTGGTTCGCCGAATTGTAATCCAGTATCGTCTGGTCCCCCATTTTAATGCCCATCCGGGCGCTGAGGAATTCCAATTCCATCTCATGTCCGCCGTCGGGGGTTTCCTGCAACACTGTACGCCCAAATTGATTTCCCATGGTAAAGTCCTCCTTGATCGTGTTGGTCCGCCCCCGGAGAAGGTAAGCCGCGTTCTGTTTAAAATCGAAGTCCACCACGTAGTGTTTGCCGGGCGGCCATTTCAATTTCAGCTCCACCAGGCCTGCCGACGGCGTAAGGGTGGAGGGCTGATCGGGTTTCTGAAACACGACGATCTGCGCCGCCCTATCCTCATGAAACCAGATCAGGATGCCTTTGGAGTTCCAGAGCAATTTCTTCGCGCTCCCGACATTCTCCTGCGAACTCGGTTCGCCGTAGGCGGCCAGGGCGTCTTTGAGGGGAGAGCCAATCCCAATCCCCGCAGTGGTAAGTCCCGGAAAGCCTTCGTCGAACCGCAGTTCGAAGGCGTCGTGGGCATCATCGATGAGGCAATGCACGTGGGCCTGTTTCCACTTCATCCAGCGATTATCCGAATCGCTGTCGGGCTGGCCGAGGGCTTTGATAAGTTCCGCGCGCGTGGCGCCCAGCTTGAACCCGTTCCAGCCTTTCCCTTCGGCGATCTGGTATTGCCATGAACGGGCCGGCGTTCCCGTGATTCCGACGAGCGGGTTTGCGGCGTCGCTTCCGGTCCGCGCCGAAGTTTTCTGAAACACGACGATCTCCGCCGCCCTATCCTCGTCAAACCAGATCAGGATGCCTTTGGAGTTCCAGAGCAATTTCTTCGCGCTTCTGACATTCTCCTGCGAACTTGGTTCGCCGTAGGCGGCCAAGGCGTCTTTGAGGGGAGAGCCAATCCCAATCCCCGCGGTGGTAAGTCCCGGAAAGCCTTCGTCGAACCTCAGTTCGAAGGCGCCGCTGGCATCATCGACGAGGCAATGCACGTGGGCCTGTTTCCACTTCATCCAGTGATTATCCGAATCGCTGTCGGGCTGGCCGAGGGCCTGGATGAGTTCCGCGCGCGTGGCCCCAATGTTGAAACCTCCCCACCCCTTGCCTTCGACAATGACCCGGCCGTCGGCGATCCTGGTGAATGCCGGCAAAGGCGTGGGCCCAATCCGGCCGCGAACCATTGAATTCCAGAAGTAAATGGCGAACAGGCTCAACAAGGCCAGCAACACTAGTCCCCCGAGCATCCTGGCGCGAGGAATGCCCAGCCAGCGCGCCGGCCAGCGCGAAACGGTCGGGGTGGCGCCGCCCGCAGGTTGCGGTCCCGGCGGGGTGCTGGCGATCGTCTCCACCTGGGTCTTGAAAACGCTGGCCTGTTGGTAGCGCCGCTCGGGATCGCTTTCCAGCGCGCGCAAGACGACATCGTCAAGACGCACGTCAATCTGGACTTTTCTCGATGGCGGTTCGATGCGTTTGCCGGGCAATTCGCCGGTGAGCATTTCGTAGAAAACGACGCCGAGCGAATAAATATCGGCCCGGCTGTCCACCCGCTGCGGATTGGTCTTCTGTTCAGGTGCGCTGTAGCCCGGCGTGCCAACGGCGGTTTGCGTGGCGTTTTCCCGCGCGGAGGCTCCGCCGCCTTTGCCGGCGGCGTCCACCGCTCCCAGCATTTTTGCGATGCCAAAATCGGCGACCTTCACTCGGCCCTCTTTGTCGAGCAACAGGTTCTCCGGTTTGATGTCGCGGTGGACAATGCCCCGGTCGTGGGCCAGTTGGAGCGCGTCGCACAGGGGCGGCACGATGGCCAGCGCCTCTTCCGGCGTGAACTTTCGTGCGCGCAAGAGCTGGCGCAGATTCGCGCCGTCCACGAATTCCATGAGCAGGTAATAAAACCCGCCTGCCTGCCCGAAGTCGTGAATGGTGACGATATTCGGATGGTTCAGCGCGGCGAGCGCCTGCGCCTCGCGCGTGAAACGTTCGGCAAACTGAACGTCGCGCACGCGCTCCGGCGCCAGCAGCTTCAGTGCGACGATACGGTTCAGGGTTTTTTGCCGCGCCTTGTATACCACGCCCATGCCGCCGCGGCCGAGGCATTCGAGGATTTCAAGCTGCGGAAAAAATGGCGCAAGCTCCTCCGGCGCGAGCGTTTTCCGCGCGGCGGCCGGCTCCGCGCCTCCTTTCGTAGGCACCATCGCCTCGGCCATCAGGCAGCGCGGGCACAGGCCGGCCGTGGCGGCCAAAGGTAAAACCGCGCCGCATTTGGGACAGGAGTTCGAAGCTGCCGTTGTATCGCTCATACAGTGTCCTGACGTGACGGAGTGGTTTGGTTAACAGGATTTTTCAACTTCCCAGGGCGGCGAACAGGGCGCGCATCTCCGCCTCGACCAGGCCGGGGTCGTCAAGCGTGCCGGCCACTTCCGCCTTCAGCAACTGCCGGAAACGCCGCTTTAACCGATGCACCGCCACTTTCAGCGCATTCGCGTTCATGCCGCAACGGGCTGCCAGTGCCGCCTGATCACCGCGCGCGGCATCGCCGGTGAGCCATGGTTTGACCAGCTCGAAAAAATCCGCGCGCCCTTCAGCGACGCATTTGCGCCGGAGCGCCTCCAGTGCGTGCGCCACCACCGTCAGCGCCCATTGCCGGTCGAAAGCGGCGTCGGGCGACAACACCCCCGCATCCGGCACCGAACGAGCTTCGGTTTCATTGAGCGAAATGTTTTCCGCTCCGCCACCACGTTTAAACCGCCGCCGTGCCTCGCGGTGATGCGAGAGAAAGTGCTTCACCGCACCGAGCAGATAGGAACGGAACCGTCCGCGCTCCTGGTCGGCGCGTGCGATGGCCCCGCCCGCCAGCATGTGTGCGAAGAAGTCATGCGCGAGTTCGCGCGCAGCATCCGCATCCCGCAACTCGTAGCGGAGGAATGCGGCCACCGGTTCATAGTAGGCGTTGCACAATTCGGCCAGGGCGCGGTGTCCCTCCGGCGAGTTGGCTTTCGCCCGGCTGACCTGCGTCCAACGCGTTGTTCGAAAATCCTCGCCCGCCGTTTCCCGGTGGGACTGGCATGGTGTCGGCGGTGTCGGTTCAGCGGTCATCGGAATCTGGATAAAGCATGCCACAGATGCCTGACGTGTTGGAAGCGAATGGTTACCCGTTTTTGGGTCGCCCGCTACATCCAGAACAAACACAATTCGACTCCGATCACACACCATTGGGATTGGTTGAGCAAACCTCTCAACTGCCTCTCACGGCTTGTTCCCACCCGGTTCTCTGCTATTGTTCACGTTCTTAAATGTCCACCATCCTCACCGCCACTGAAATCACCGTAAGCTACGGTGACCGCACGGTGCTTGACGCGGCGACGCTCGCCATTGAAGAAGGCGACCGCATCGGGCTGGTCGGACGCAACGGCTGCGGCAAGACGACGTTCCTCCGAATTCTCGCCGGACTGCAAGCGCCTGATAGCGGCGACGTTACCCGGCGGCGCGAACTCGTCGTCAGCTACCTGCCGCAGGATTTCATGCTCGACCCGGCCAAGAACGTGCTCGAAAACATCCGCGACGGCGCGCAGCACGTGCTCGATTTGATCGCCGAATTTGAATCGCTGGCGCACGACTCAAAGCGGCACGAGCACCTGGAACATCGCATCGCCGCACTGGAAGGCTGGACGCTGGACCGGCGCATCGAGACCGCGATGTCGCACCTGAATTGTCCCGCCGCCGACCGGCGCATGGACACGCTTTCCGGCGGCGAGAAACGGCGCGTGGCCATGTGCCGCGCCCTGGTTTCGGACCCCGACCTGCTCATCCTCGACGAGCCAACGAATCATCTGGACCCGGAATCCATCGAGTGGGTCGCGGAATTTCTCGATGAATTCCATGGCTCGTTCCTGGTTGTCACGCACGACCGCTATTTTCTCGACCGCGTGGCGAAGCGCATGGTCGAGTTGTCCGATGGCCGCTTTTTCTCGCACGCCGGCAATTACACCGATTACCTGTTGGACAAGGCCGAGCGCCAGGCTGCCGACGCCACCATAGAGCACAAGCGCCAGATGTTCCTGAAAAAGGAACTGGCTTGGGTGCGGCAGGGTCCGCGGGCGCAGCGCAGCAAACAGAAGAACCGGTTCGAGCGTTACTACGAAACCGCCGCGCAGGATGGGCCGATGACC
>JBEKSU010000200.1:0-6889 GCA_049516755.1 Verrucomicrobiota bacterium
CAGCGTTGCCCCCAACCAATGCCCCGACGCCGTCCGTGGCATCCACCAATTTCCCGGAAATCATGTGATTGGCGGAATGACGGATGGCCCGGCGGTACGCCGGGCCAAATCGCAAAGTCTTTTCAGGCGAGTTGGCCGGCAACGCGCCATTTCACGATTTTACAATTTGGAATCAAAGCCGGTTGCAAAAAATGTTCTGCGTTTGGCAATTTCGTTTCTGAATTCTTAATTGACGCTCGGACAGGCATGGTTAGACTACCCGTTCGGTTTTAACCATTTTATTGGAAAAGGATAAAAAATTATGGCAGTCAAAGTAGCAATCAATGGGTTCGGCCGCATTGGGCGTCTGGTGTTCCGGGCGCTGGTCGAACAAGGCATGGTGGGCAAGGACATCGAAGTGGTCGCCGTCGGCGATATCGTTCCGGCGGACAACCTCGCGTATCTGCTCAAATACGATTCCATCCAGGGCCGTTTTCAAGGCACTGTGGATTCGAAAAAGTCCGCCGCGGACAAGCCCGACGATGACGTGCTCATTGTCAACGGCAAGGACATCAAGGTCGTCAGCGCCAAGTCACCGGCGGAATTGCCGTGGAAGGCACTGGGGGTGGACCTCGTGATCGAGTCCACCGGTTTGTTCACCGATGTCGAGAAGTCCAAGGGCCACCTCACCGCCGGCGCGAAGAAGGTCATCATTTCGGCCCCGGCCAAGGGCGATTGTCTCACGGTGGTGATGGGCGTGAATGAAGGCAAATACGATCCCAAGCAGCATCACGTCATTTCCAACGCGAGCTGCACGACGAACTGCCTGGCGCCGGTCGTTTATGTGCTGCTCAAGGAAGGGTTCGGCGTCGAGGAAGGTTTGATGACGACGATCCACAGTTTCACCGCCACGCAAAAGACCGTGGACGGCCCCAGCAAGAAAGACTGGAAAGGCGGCCGCAGCGCTTCCATCAATCTCATTCCTTCCACCACTGGAGCGGCCAAGGCCGTGGGTCTGGTGCTGCCCGAAGTCAAGGGCAAGCTGACCGGCATGGCGTTCCGCGTGCCGACCCCGACGGTTTCGGCGGTTGACCTGACTGTTCGCACGGTCAAGGAAACGAGCTATGCGGAAATCTCCGCCGCAATGAAGAAGGCCAGCGAGACTTATCTCAAGGGCATCCTCGGCTACACCGAAGACGAGGTGGTCAGCTCCGATTTCATTCATTGCCAGCTCTCCTCGATCTTCGACCAGGGCTCCGGCATGGAGTTGAACAAACGCTTCTTCAAGCTCGTGAGCTGGTATGACAACGAGTGGGGTTACAGTTGCCGCGTGGCGAACCTGCTGAAATTCATGATCGGCAAGGGACTGTAAACCTCGGCAAGAAATTCAAAACGGCGATCCGGCAACGGGTCGCCGTTTATTGCTTTACCGGTTATGACTTTGCGGCTCTTTTTCGATCACCTTTTCCTTCTCCAGCTTCTCCAGTTTGGGCGCGATCACCACCTGGCAGTAAGGTGCGCTCGAATGGTTGTCGTAGTATTCCTGATGATAACCCTCGGCCGGGTAAAATTGGGTGAACGGCACGATTTCGGTGACGATGGGGTGCTTGAAATTTTTCTGCGCCGACGCCTTCGATTTTTCCGCCGCCAGCTTTTGCGCTTCGCCGTGATAAAGGATGACGGAGCGGTACTGGGTGCCTTCATCCGCGCCCTGGCGGTTCAATGTGGTCGGGTCATGCGCCTGCCAGAAAACGTCGAGCAGCTTCTCGTAGGAAATCCCGGCCGGGTCAAATTCGATTTGCGTGACTTCGGCATGGCCGGAGTTGCCGGTGCAAACCTGTTCATAAGTCGGGTTGGCCGTGTGGCCGCCGGCAAATCCGCTGGTGACGGATTTGACGCCGGGCAGCCGCTCGAAGACGGCTTCCATGCACCAGAAGCAGCCGCCGCCAAACGTGGCGGTTTCAATTTTGTTTGGGTTCATGGCATTGGTGGGTTGTGCGGGCGCGGATAAATTCAGCGCAGCAGCGGCCAGCAAAAAGCACAGGGCTGGTTTCATTTCACATCAAAATAATTTACTCCTTTTCGGGCAAATCCAGATGTTCGCCCGGCGGCAGGCCGGCGTATTTTTCAAAATGCTCCGGGCGCAACGGTTCGGAAATCACGTGTTCGCCGCCGAGCCATTTGCCGAGGTCAATCAACTGGCAGCGGCGCGAACAAAACGGGCCGTATTTCCCGGCCGTCCAGTCGCCTTTCTTTTTGCAGGTTGGACAAACGACCTTTGTGCCGCGTTCACGCATTCACTAATTTGCAATCAACACCTTGTTCGACGACAAAAGTGGAATATAATCTTCAAGAATCCGTTCCGCTTCATCCAGCATCGCGTCAACGGCGGGCGGCTTCGGCGCACTGGCAGCTTTTGGGGCCGCGGTCGGCGTTGAATTTGTGCCAGCGGGCAAGCCAGTTGCGGTGACGGTATTGGTATCCTCCAGTGGTGGCGGCAGTCCGGGTTCATTGGCCTTCTCGACGGTCAATTCATAGATCTTCACGTCCGGCGTTTTGCGTGTGGCGCGTTCCTGATCGCGCGCCTTTTGGCGGTCATCGGCATCCTGCCGTTCTTTTATACGCTCATGTTCGTTGAGCGAGGTGGTTTTGTCGGCCTGCATTTTTTGGAATTGGGCAATGTCCTGCCGGATATAAATGAAATCCTGGTTCGTGGCGACACGCCCCCCCGAGCTTCGGCGTAATTCGTCGAGATATGGTTGGACCATGTTCAATTTGGAGTAATTCGCGCTCGGTATGGTGTCCCAGGGCAGCGGATTTTCGAGCGCGGATTCGCCAAACTGAGTCGAATAATTCAAAACGTCCGGCAGGATGAGGTCGGGCATCACGCCTTTCAACTGCGTCGAAGCGCCGCTGACGCGATAAAATTTACGGATGGTGATTTTGACCGTGCCGGGGTCATTGGTCGCGGACACGGCTACCGGCCCGACGAAAAAGGGGCGCAGCAGATTCAAATTCTGCACCGTGCCCTTGCCGAAGGTGGAAATGTCGCCGACAACGAGCGCGCGGCCGTAATCCTGCAATGCGGCGGCGGCGATTTCCGCCGCGGACGCGCTGAGGCGGTTGACGAGCACGACGAGCGGGCCGTCGTACAGCACGGAAGCGTCAGTGTCGCTATCCACATTTACCGGGCCGTCAACCGAAGAACGGGCGAGCACCACCGGACCCTCTTTGATGAAAAGGCCGGTGAACTTGACGGCTTCTTCGAGCGAACCGCCGGGGTTGCCGCGCAAATCAAGAATGATGCCGGCGACCTTTTCTGATTTGAGTTTTTTAATCAGGCGCGTGACATCGGCGGTGGTGCTTTTGGCTGTTGAATGCTCGCTGTTGCCGGGCAGATCGATTGTCGCGTAAAACGACGGCAAATCAATGATGCCCAGCCGTGTCGTTCCGCCATGGCCGTCCGGCAATTCGACGAGCTGGGCCTTGGCTTCCTGGTCTTCGAGTTTGATTTCGTCGCGGATCAAGGTCACCTCGCGGCGGACGGCGCGGTCTTCCGCCGGACTGATGGTCAGCCGCACCTCGGTACCTTTCGGGCCGCGAATAAGCTGGACCACCTTGCCGAGATCCATGTCCACGACATTCACGGGCGGTTGATTGCCTTGCGCGACGGCAATAATGCGGTCTTTTTCATGGAGATGTTTGCTTTTGTCCGCCGGCCCGCCGTGGATGAGCGTGCTGATGGTGCAATAGCCATCGTCCTCGGTCAGTTGCGCGCCGATGCCGAAAAGCGAGAGGCTCATGTTGATGGAAAAATCCTGCGCGTGCTCGGTGTTGAGATAATCGGAATGCGGGTCGTAGGCATGCGCCAGGGCGTCGAGATACGCCTGCAAAATGCCCGTGCTGTCCATGTTGGTCGTCATGTGCAGATACCAGCGATAATGCCGCGCCAGCGTGTCGGTGATTTCCTGGGTGGCGGATTTGGGCAAAGGCAGGACCAGGCTGTCATTGGTCGGCGAAATTTCGCGGCTGAGTTTTTCCTGCAAATACTCGTAACGCAATCGCTGCGACCAGAGTTGTTTTGCCTCGCCGAGGTCTTTGGGGTAGGGCGCGTGGCGCCGGTCGAGCAGAATGTGTTCGTCGGTGTTAAATTTGAATCGGTTCGCCTGCAAAAGTTCGTTTACGCAGTTGGCGTGCTGTTGGATGCGTTCAAGGTAACGCTGATAAATGTCATACGCGGGCGTCAGGTCGGCGACGCCGTTGGTGCCATTGGTGCCGATGGTGTACAGGTCAAGATTCGTCCGGTAGTGCGCAAATTCGGCAATATCGGATTGCAGGAAATTTTCATGCCTCGGGTCGAGGATTTCCATATAACCGTCGAAAAACTTCTCTGAAATCGACAGGTCGAGCAGCTCTTGCGAGTAGTGAAAATTCTCCAGCAACCGCGCGGTGACGTAGGCGATGCGCGCATCGTTTGGCCCCGGCATCAGGAACACGTTTGTTTGCGTCATCAACACCGGGGAAGCGCTGGTTTGGGTTGCCGGCGGCGCGGGCGGGGGGACACTTTTGGCGGTGGTGCACCCGATGATGACATAACCGGCCAACACGGCGGACGCGATGGGGGCGAGGACCTTGATTTTTAAGTGACTCATTGCAATTGGCAAAACTTCGACCAAGTATAAGCGGATTTGTTCAGCAAGGGAATCATTTTGCGCGCCGAATTTGAGCGGCGGGTGCAAATCAGAATTGCAATTTAATCCACATTCCGATAATAACTCTTGAAAGCGAAAATCAAAAATATGAAGACCATTACCTTGGCCGTGACCTTTATTCTGGGCGCCGGTTGTCTTGCCGGCTGCGCCTCGAACACAAAATCCGTTGGAACCAACGCCCCATCTGCCGCCGAAAAAACGCCCGCTGGCACAAATGTGCTGAGTGACGAAAAGGCGCGGGTGAGCTATGCCATAGGCATGACGATGGGCCATAATTTCGAGGCGCAGGGGGTGGAAGTGAATACCGACCTGCTGGTTCGCGGTTTGAAGGATATGCAATCCGGCGGGGCAACGCTGTTAACGCTGCAGGAAATGCACGAAACACTGGCCGAATTTCAGAAAACCATCGCCGCCAAAATGCGGCAGAAGCGCGAAGAGGTTGCTGCCAAAAACAGGGCGGACGGGGAGGCCTTTCTGGCTAAAAACAAAACCCAGCCGGGCGTTGTCACCATGCCGGATGGCCTGCAATACAAAATCATCACCAATGGCAGCGGCGCGACCCCAACACTCAGCGATGCCGTGACGGTGAATTACCGCGGCACTTTGATTGATGGCACGGAATTCGACAGTTCCGCCAAGGCCGGCCATCCCGCGAAATTTGATGCCAACAGTGTTGTGCCCGGCTGGATTGAAGCCCTCACGAATATGAAAGTCGGCTCCAAATGGGAAATTTATGTTCCGTCAGCGCTGGCTTACGGTGAACGGGGGCGCCCCGGCATCCCGCCGAATTCCGTTTTGATTTTTGACGTTGAGTTGCTTTCCACCGAACGTTCCAAGCCGTCCGAACCGCTCACCAGCGACATCATCAAGGTGCCTTCGCTGGAAGAAATGAAAAAGGGCGCGAAAATCGAGGTCATCAAACCCGAAGACGCGGAAAAAGCCCAGGCGTCCCAGACCAATCTGCCGGCAAAATAGACGCGGGGGCTTGAACAATCAGTCCGAGTTGGTGTCAATAGTTTCACCAAACTATGAGGCATTCTTACAGGTCATTGGCTGGATTTCTTTCCGGTCTCGCGGGTGCATTGGTCGTTGCCGGCCTGTTTCTGCTCACCTCCCGGGCCAGGGAAATCGCACCGGCAATCCAGGTTGAAACCACGCCCGTCAACCGCGATGCCAAACTGGGCACCAGCTTCGCGCCCGTCGTCAAGAAAGCCGCGCCCAGCGTGGTCAATATTTATACCACCCGCGTCGTTCACATGCGCTTGTTTCGGAGTCCGTTTTTCAACGACCCGTTCTTCCGGCATTTTTTTGGCGATCAGTTTGGGCCTTCCGGCAGCCGCGAAGTCACTCGCAAAAATAAATCGCTCGGCTCTGGCGTCATTGTCTCGCCGGATGGTTATATTCTGACGGCCGATCACGTCGTGGATGGTGCGGATGAAGTCAAGGTCAAGGTCGGTGACAAAAAAGAATTCACGGCAAAGGTTGTGGGCATGGATCCGCCGACCGACGTGGCCGTGTTGAAAATCGACGCGAAGGATTTGCCCGCCATCACCCTTGCCGACAGCTCCCAACTGGAAATTGGCGACATCGTCCTGGCCATCGGCAATCCTTTCGGCCTGAGCCAGACGGTGACGATGGGCATAATCAGCGCGCTCGGGCGCAGTGGACTCCCTGGCTCCAACCAATATCAGGATTTCATCCAGACCGACGCGGCGATCAATCCCGGCAATTCCGGCGGCGCACTGGTGGACGCCGAGGGTCGTCTGGTCGGCATCAACACCGCCATCGTTCCGAACAGCAATGGCGGCAATCAGGGCATCGGTTTTGCCGTGCCGATCAACCTGGCGCGGCACGTCATGGAATGCCTTGTCAACAGCGGCAAAGTCATCCGCGCCACTCTGGATGGGATTTTGATACAGGACGTTACGTCCGATCTGGCCGAGAATTTGAATTTGCCAAATCAAAATGGCGCGCTGGTTGGTGACGTGGAAACCAATTCGCCTGCGGACAAGGCCGGCATCAAATCCGGTGATGTCATCATCGCGCTCAACGGCAGGAACATTTCGGATGCGCACAGTTTTCAATTGCTGATTTCAGAATGTTCACCGCGAAGCCAGGCAACGCTGAAACTGCTCCGCAACGGTGAGGTGAAAACGGTCACGGTCACCCTAACCGAATCGCCCAATGATGTGGCCCAG
>JBEKSU010000201.1:0-6869 GCA_049516755.1 Verrucomicrobiota bacterium
GGCGCCGCCTTGAATGCACGGAGACACGATCAGATGATCGCCGAAGCCAGTTTCCGAGTGCTCGCCTATGCCCTACGTCGGTAGGGGAAGTTGAAACGCTCAGAAGTATTCAACAGAGCAACTGCCAGTCTGCGCTACCGGGATCAGTTGCCTGCGCCCGCCAATCGGTGGTTTGAATATGGCAAGAATGGAATTGAATTCTTTGCGGTGCCGGGCATCCTGTTGCGATTACGGTTTTACCATCAACACATCCATAATCAAATGAGCAAAGGCAAATTGGGAATTTTGGTCGGTGGCGGCCCCGCGCCGGGGCTGAACGGCGTCATCTCCGCCGCCACCATTGAAGGCATCGAACAAGGTTACGAAGTCATCGGCTTCCGCGACGGTTTTAAATGGCTGGCGCAGGGCGATACGCAGCATTGCCTGCCGCTGTCCATCCGCGATGTGAAGGACATTCACATCAAGGGCGGCTCGATTCTCGGCACCGCGCGCACCAACCCCACCAAGTCCGCGGAACAGATGAAAAACGTTTTTAGCGTTTTCGAGAAACTCGGCATCACCGCCCTGGTGACCATCGGCGGCGACGACACCGCCTTTTCCGCCAGCGTCGTGGCGAAGCAAAGCAAGGGCCGCATCAAGGTCGCCCACGTTCCCAAGACGATTGACAACGACCTGCCGCTGCCGGGGTCCACGCCGACGTTCGGTTATGAAACAGCGAGGCATTACGGCGTTTACATCGTTCGCAACCTGATGGAGGACGCGCGCACCACCTCGCGCTGGTACATCATCATCAGCATGGGCCGCGCCGCCGGACATCTGGCCCTTGGCATCGCCAAGGCCGCCGCCGCCACGCTGGCCGTCATCCCGGAGGAATTCCGCAAACGCCAGTGCACGGTGGACGAAGTATGTGACATCATCATCGGTTCCATCATCAAGCGCCGTGCGGCAGGCACGCAATACGGCCTGGTGGTCCTCGCCGAGGGTCTCGTCGAGGCGATGGGTGAAAAGGGGCTGGTCGAAGCAATGCCGGCGGGGGAAATCGAGCGTTTTGGCAAGGTGATGCGCGACGAGCACGGCCATCTGCGCCTGGGCGAAATCGAATTCGGCCGCCTGATGAAGGAACTGCTGACCCAGCGCCTGGAAAAGCTCGGCATCAAAATGGCCTTTATTGACAAGGACCTCGGCTACGAATTGCGCTGCGCCGACCCGATTCCGTTTGACGCCGAATACACGCGCGACCTCGGTTATGCCGCGGTGAAGTTCCTGCTGTCGCCCGAAGCCAAAAAATACGGCGCCATCATCAGCTTTGTGGACGGCAAGATGAACCCGCTGCCGTTCGAGAAAATGCTCGACCCCAAGACCGGCCGCATGCAGAACCGCAAGGTGAACGTGGACGGCGAGGCCTACGAATGCGCCTGCGCCTACATGATCAAGCTGGAACGCGAGGATTTCGACGACGCCAAACAGCTCGCCAAGCTCGCTGCCGTCGTCAAACTGACGCCGGAACAATTCCGCAAGCGTTTCGGTTATCTGGTCGGCGTGAAATAATTTTTTGCAACCCATCCGGCGGCGGGGGAATTCCCCCGCCGCCATTTTGTTTGGTAAACCGGTTGGAACCCGCGGCATGGCTCCGTCCTCTCATTCAATGAAGTGGCGCATGGATAAAACACGCGTTAAGCTGAATCATGTTCATCACCGGGATCGGAACCGCCGTCCCGCCCCAACGCTACACCCAGCGCAAAGGGTGGGATGCGCTGCAAAAATCCGCGCCGTTCGCCCGGCTCGCGCCGCGGTCGCGCGCCATTCTCAAGAGAGTGCTCGGCGCCGACAATGGCATCGCCACCCGTCACCTGGCGCTGAAACCGCTTTCCGAAGCATTCGATTTGACGCCCGATGTGTTGCACGCCCGCTTCGCCCGGCACGCGCCGGCGCTGGCCGCCCGGGCAGCGCTCCGCGCGTTGAAGGACGCGAACTGCAAGCCAGGCGAAATTGACGCCGTGCTCATCAGCACCTGCACCGGCTATTTGTGTCCCGGCCTCACGAGTTACGTCAGTGAACGGCTTGGCCTGCGTCCGGATGTGTTCGCGCTCGATTTGGTCGGCCAGGGCTGCGGCGCGGCGCTGCCGAACCTGCGCGCCGCCGAGGCCATCCTCACCGCCGGGCGCGCCAAAAGGGTCTTGTCCATCTGCGTCGAGGTCTGCAGTGCGGCATTTTATCTCGATGATGATCCCGGCGTGCTCATCAGCGCCTGTCTGTTCGGCGACGGTGCGGGCGCGGCAGTGCTGGCGAAAACGCCGCGACCCAGCCGCCGGCGCGTTGAATGGAAATGGGGTTCGTCGCACCTCGGCCCCGGCAAACGCGACGCGCTGCGGTTCGAACAGAAAAACGGAATGCTGCGAAACATTTTGTCGCCGCAAATCCCGCAAATCGCCGGAGACGAGGCCGCGAAGCTCTTTGCCAAATCGCTCGCCGCCGCCGGCGTGAAGCGCGACCGCATCGCCGGCTGGATATTGCACACCGGCGGGCGCGACGTGCTGCTGGCATTGCGCGCCAAACTGGGCCTGACCGAATCCGACATCCGGCACAGCACCGCCGTGCTGCGCGAATTCGGCAACCTGAGCAGTCCGACCGTTTATTTCGTGCTCGAACGCGCGTTGCGCGACACCGTGCCCGACGGCCCCTGGTGGATGTCGGCGTTCGGCGCCGGGTTCAGCTGCCATGGCGCGTTGCTGGAGGTGGGAAAAACGCAATGCGTGAAACGTGAAACGTGAAAAATTCACCGGACGCAATTCGCGTTTCACGCATGACGTTTCACAATTCCTATTTGCCATGAAACGCAACATCGAACCAGAGATGCTCGACACGTTGCCACCCGACGACCCGCGCGCCATCCGTTCGCGCCGCGATTTGCGCCGGGTCAACGCCTGGATGCGCAACCACGTCGTCATGGCGCGTGCGCTGCAAACCGCCCTGGGTGACCCGGCGCCAAAACAAATCACCGAACTCGGCGCCGGTGACGGACATTTTCTGCTGCGCGTGGCGAAAACAATGACGCCGCGCCGGCCCAATGTGAGTGTGACCCTGCTCGACCGCCAAAGGGTCATCCTGCCCGCGACCATCGCTTCGTTCACATCGCTGGGCTGGCAGGCGGAAGCAATCGTCGCGGACGTTTTTGACTGGCCGCAGGTTTCGGTGGCGACTGAAATCGTCATCGCCAATCTGGTTCTGCACCATTTCGAAGACGCCCGCCTGGCCGATTTGTTTCGCATGATTGCCGGACGGGCTCGCTGGTTCATCGCCATCGAGCCGCAACGCGTATCCTGTCCGGCATTTTGCAGCCGGCTGCTTTGGGCCATCGGTTGCAGCAGCGTGACGCGACATGACGCGGCGGTAAGCATTCGCGCGGGATTTTCAGACAACGAACTTTCGGCATTGTGGCCGGCGGGCGGCGACTGGAAACTGACCGAACAGCGCGCCGGGCCTTTCAGCCATCTGTTCGTCGCGCAAAATATCCGGCAGGCAACATGATCATACCAATTCCAAGTCGGAATCGCCACCTGGGTGGCTTCAATATCCAACATTGGACGCGCACCGGGACCATGAGCCAGGGTACTGTTCCTGGGAGCGCTGGCGTCTCGCCGGCTAATTTTTACTTTCGGCTCCCCACAAGCCGGCGGGACGCCGACGCTCCCGGGGAACTCTTGGAAAGTATTGAAAAATGGCAGCAATGAAATCCATCACGATTGTCGGCGGCGGCCTCGCGGGGTTGACGCTCGGCATCGGGCTGCGTCAACGTGGTGTGCCGGCGGTCTTGTGGGAGGCCGGGCATTATCCACGCCATCGTGTCTGCGGCGAGTTCATCTGCGGGCGCGGCCGGGAAACACTCGTACGGCTGGGTTTGCATGATTTGCTCGAACGCGCGGGTGCGGTGGGCGCAGGCACCGCGGCCTTCTTTTCGGCCACCCAATCCACCGGGCCGCTGCCGCTGCCGGCACGGGCCATCTGCCTTTCGCGTTTCACCCTGGACGCCACGCTGGCGACCGAATTTCAAAAGCTTGGCGGCGAATTGCACATTGGCCGGCGCTGGTCTGCCGTTGGAGTTCACGCTTCAGCGTGTTCAGACCGGCTAAAGCCTGAACTCCAACCTGAAGGCGTTGTTCGCGCCACGGGCCGGCGCTCGCAAACGGAGGAAAACGGTGCGCGCTGGTTTGGATTGAAAGCGCACGCGCGCAATGTTCCGCTCATCGCCGACCTCGAAATGCACGTTTCATCGCGGGGCTACGTCGGCTTATGCCGGATCAACGGCGGCCGGGTGAACGTCTGCGGATTGTTCCGCAGCCGCGCCCGCGAAAGGGTCGGGCCGCAGAACCGGATTGAATGGATGCGCGGACCAACCGGTTCGCCGTTGCACCAGCGGCTGGCTTCGGCGGTATTCGATGAAAACTCGTTTTGTGCCGTCGCCGGGCTTTCGCTGCGGCCATATCGGGCGGTCGCGCGCGCGGATTGCTGTATCGGCGACGCGATCACCATGATCCCGCCCGTCACCGGCAACGGAATGTCCATGGCCTTCGAATCGGCGGAACTCGCCCTCGAACCGCTGGCCGCGTGGAGTCGCGGGGAAACTTTCTGGGCCGAAACCCGGTCCCAAATCGCCCGTGCTTGCGACACCGCGTTTGCGCGGCGGCTCGTCTGGGCCAAGTGGCTGCAGCGTTTCGTGTTGACGCCAACGCTTCCAAACCTGCTGGTCAGGCTCGCCGGGCGAAGCGACTGGTTCTGGCGGATGGCGTTTGAAAAGACGCGCTAAAAATTTGGGGCACAAAAACATCCCGACCGCCGTTATGTCATGAACAGGAGCAAACGGAGAAAACAGAGAACTGACTCGGAGAGCCGTGCGGATTTTTGCCGTGGGAATCTGATTCCTGTCTCCGTTTCCTCTGTTATCTCCTGTAAAATAAATTAAACTTGTTTCATGAAACCGCTCGCGGACTGCCGGCTATACGCATTTATTGATTCGGCCTACTTCCATGGCCGTGCGCCGGAGGTCTTTGCGCAACAGCTTTGCGACGGCGGCGCGGATTTGATCCAGCTCCGCGCCAAAAAGTCCACGCCGGACGAAATCCGCCGCATGGCCGAAAGGATACTGCCCGTCACGCAACGGGCGAACGCCGGACTGGTCATCAACGACCATCCGGACATCGCGCGCGAAACCGGCGCGGAATTTTGTCATTTGGGCCAGGAGGATTTCTTTGATGCCGGAAATACACACGTCTCGGAATTAAAAGGTAGGGGCGGCTCGCCGTGCCGTCCGACTGGTTCAGGCAAGAGCGGCGCGCTCGGAGAGCGCGCCCTACCAGAAGTGCGGATTGGGTTGTCCACCCACACGCCGGAGCAGGCGGAACGCGCTTTGGCCGCCGGACCGGATTACATCGCCATCGGGCCGGTCTATTCGACGGGCACGAAACCGATGGCGAAACCGGTGACGCTGGAGTACGTCCGCTGGGCGGCGGCGAACGTGAAGATTCCGTGGTTCGCCATCGGCGGCATCAATTTGCAAAGGGTGAATGAAGTCCTGGCGGCCGGCGCACAGCGCATCTGTGTGGTGTCCGCGATTTTGAACGCAACGGACGTGATGAAAGCCTGCTCGGAATTCCGGCGAAGGCTTTGATTCCCCGGGGTCCGCCGGATGCATTGGGTTGCAGGTTTGGGCCTTCACTGCTCCAAACTTTCCGGGCTTCAACGGAAGGACGGATTCAGGATGGAGTCAGCCGCCGGGTTGGTTTGATCCGGGTTGGCCGCTTCATGACCAGGCTGGTGCGATGAATGTTGAAGACGCCGTTGCCGAAGAAGTTCATTGCCGGATGGTCTGGGGAAAACGGGGCCCACGTCAGCGAGGGTGAGAGCCAACGGCTATTGATTGGTGGACCGCCGGAAATCCAGAGCGCTGCCCCGGCGGAGATAAACGGTGAACAGCGTGGAAAATCTTGTTTCGGGGGACTGGACGTAGTGCTGTTTTATCCACTGGTAAACGGGGTGATTCGAAGGCGGTTGACACGAATCCTGGATAAGGACCAGCGGCGGCTGGTTTTTGACGAGATCGTCAAGGACCTTCCGGGTGGTTTGTTTTTTTAACGGGCCGGAGGTAAGCCGATTACACCAGAATATGCCGCTGGCGGGACGACGGTCGCTGTAATAATAGACGCCGGGATCATTTCCCCAAACGTAAAACCGTTCATCCGCTGCCAGCAGCCGGTTGATCACCGGGCCACAACGTTTCAGTTCAATAAAAATGTCCGCCTGATCCCCATACTTGAGGATGCACCATGTTCTTCCATCAAAACGAAGGTCGGGGGCGACATGCCACACCAACAGAACAAGCGTGGCCAGCCCCAACGCCAACGCCAGCAGCCGTTGCCGCAGTGAGTGCGCCACGGCGGCAATGCCCCACCCGCCCCCGACCGCCAGGAGCGGCAAATACAGTTGGTAATAGTGCGGGAAGAATGTTCCGGGAATGGATACCGCGAAAACGGTGCCGAGCAGACCACCGGCGATGGTCAAAACCTGGGGACGCAGACCATCGAGCCATCCACCCGCAATTCCCAAAACCGTAAGCCCCATCAGCGGAGCCAGAAAAACCATGCAGGGAAGGGTTAATTTATCGTCGAATCCGGTAAAAATATTCAGCCAGATGCTCGACGGTGCTCCTTCATCCATCCCACCCTGGCTTCCGGCATAGTATGTCGCATAGCGCACCAGGCAGTCGAACAGTGCACTCCCCCGGCCCTGCCAGACGAAATACAGCACCATCAATCCCCAAACGGCGACCACCGGCAGCAACACCCAACCGAGGGCCAAAACCTGGCGCTTTAACG
>JBEKSU010000202.1:0-6868 GCA_049516755.1 Verrucomicrobiota bacterium
TGCCAAACAACAATGGGCATTGGAAAAGGGCAAATCCGCCACGGATGTTCCGACGGCGGACGACCTGAAGGTTTATCTCATGCATTCGCAATTTCCCCATTGTCCGGCCGGCGGCACCTATACCATCAATGCGGTTGGCCAACCGCCCGAGTGCAGCATGCCAGATCACCGGCTGCCTTAAAATATCAGGCCGGTCATACGCCGGTTGTTGCTGAAGCTCGCGACGGCAGAGTCCGCGGCCGGATCGTTTTGCAAATTCCCTGCTCGCCACGCACCTGCGGATGAATTAATCTTCCCTCGCCATGTCGCCATTACCCAAGCCGGAAGTGATCATCACCCACGAAAGCGATCTCGACGGGTTGGTGTCGGGCGCATTGTTGCAGCGGCTGGCCAAACATCTTTTCGGCACGGACATCCCGCTGGAGGCGTATCACTACAATTTTTGGAAACAGCGTGATTTGCGCGAGCGGTCTGCGTGGGTCGCGGACTTTACTTTTGAGCCGCGTCTCGACAAGCCGGATTGGGTCGTCATTGACCATCACGTCACGGAAACCGCGCCGAAAAACGCGCGGCTTATCCATGACGTCAACAAATCCGCCGGATTGCTTTGCTGCGAGCTTTGCCGCCAGCACGGCATCGGTTCACCCAAATTGGACCGGCTCGTCCATTTGAACAACGTCGCCGATTTATTTTTGGAAGACGATCCTGACTTTGAGATTGCCGGCGATTACGCGAATCTCGTCAAAATCTACCAGTTCTGGAATCTGCACACGCTTATCGGCGGGGACATAGAAAAATTACTCGACCATCCGTTGCTCGAAGTCATGGCCGTCAAACGCCGCATTGAAAATCCGATCGGCTTTGACTGGAGCAAATCGAACATCGCGGAAATCAGCCCGGCGGTCGGTTTCATGGACACGGTCATCGGCAACAACAATCTGATCGTGCATCAATTGCTGGAGCAACAGGCGACAAAGTATCCGGTGCTGGTCACGCTGTTCCGGCGCGGAAACGCGGTTTTTGCCAGCTTTCGCAGCCGCAACGGCGAAGCCCTCAAAGTGGCGGAAAAGTTTCAGGGTGGCGGACATGCCAACGCCGCCGGCGCCATTCTGCCCAAATCCGTCCGGAACATTTCCGACGGCGTTGAATACCTGCGACAAGTATTGAATCCGAAACGCGACAACCCGTTGAACAATCTGGAAAGTCTGTTCGCCGGAATTGAAGCTGGTAAAAAATAGGTTCTACGGATGGTAAAGCCGGAAAAATAGTTTGCTGGCTGCCGGATTGATGGTAGCGCTTTTGGTCGTATCATTGGTGGTGACCGTGCCGCTGTAATCCAGCCAATTCATCGTGGTGAGGTCTGAATTTTGTTGCAACTTAAAGCCATCCGAATCCGACGGCCACGAGATAACGGCGGTATTGGGGCTGGTGAGGTTGATGGCGATTGTTGGTGAACCAAGCGCGCCATTGAGCAGCACAGAAAGCGAGTTGTCACTGTAATTGGCACTCACCAGGTCCGCCATGCCGTCGCTATTGAGATCCGCCACCGCGACGAACTGTGGATATGGATTCTCCTGGAAGCCGACCACCAGCGTGGCATGGGGACTAAATACACCGCTGCCATTGTTGATCAACACGGTAAGGGTGCCGTCACCGGAATTCGCGCTGATCAAGTCAGGCTTGCCATCGCCATTAATATCCGCCGCCGCCACACAAAGCGGGCCCGAACCTGCTTCCAGCGTGGCATTGAAGCCAAACCCGCCGCTTCGATTGTTCGTCAAGACGGTCAAAGTGCCGTCGCCAAAATTCGCACAGATCAAGTCGGGCCTGCCATCGGCATTGACATCCGCCGCCACAACCGAAGCGGGGACTGAACCCGAACCGGAACCTATGTTGAGAGTGGCATTATAACCGAATTTGCCATTGCTGGCGTTGGTCACAACCGTCAAGGTGCCGTCGTCTTCGTTCGCACTAACCAACGCGATTTTGCCATCCCCATTGATGTCCACCGCCGCGACGGATACCGGGTAGGTGCCTACCGTGACAGTGGTATCGAGGACGAACCCGCCGCTGTGATCGTTGGTCAGCACGGTGATGGTGTTGTCACCGGTGTTGGCGCTGATCAAGTCCAGCTTGCCATCGCCGTTCACATCTGCCGCCAGAACAAAGGCTGGGCCTGAGTTAACACTCAAGCCGACGTTGAGAGTGGCATTATTACCAAACCCGCCGTGACCATTGTTGGTCAAAACGGTCAAGGTGCCGTCACCATAATTTGCTGAGATCAACTCGGGTTTGCCATCTCCATTGACATCCACCGCCGCCACACAGAGGGGATATGAGCCGACGTTGAAAGTGGCATTGGAAACAAACCCGCCGCTGCCATTGTTGGTCAAAACCGTGAGCGTGCCGTCGATAAGGTTCGCGCTAATCAGCGCGATTTTGCCATTTCCATTAATGTCCGCCGTCGCGACTCCGGTAGGGCCGGAGCCGACCTGATACGAGGTGGCCGGGGCAAAAATTCCGTTCTCGGCAGTAGCTTGTTGAACCATGATGATCAACACTGGCAGAATCAGCGAACGAAAAGAACTTGTATTCATGATGGATTATTCTGGTTGTAATTCAGCGATGTTATTGGTTTTCGATGGGAAAATTACAGCAGATTACAGGCCAGTTTGACAAAATATGGGACACTCGGATTTGTGAAGAATTTGAGGTGCCTGGAGCGTGAAAGGGTTGAATTACTGGGCGGGATAGTACCTGCAACTGTTTGACGATGATAACTGCGGCCATTAACATCGTCACCGGTTATGGCTGAATCGCAAACACCAGTTTCCTCCTCATCCCGCGCCGACAGCCGTCGGCCGGACCAACTCCGGCCCATCCGGTTTCAAAATCACATCGCGCCGTATGCCGCCGGCTCGACGCTGGTGGAATGGGGCAACACGCGCGTCATCTGCGGCGTGACCATCGAGGAAACCGTGCCGCGCTGGATGAAAGAGCAGGGGGTCAAGGGCGGCTGGATTACCGCCGAATACTCGATGCTTCCTTACTCCACGTTGCAACGGAAGCAACGCGACAGCACGAAGGGAAAAATTGACGGACGATCGTCGGAAATCCAGCGGCTCATCGGCCGGGCCATGCGCGCTGCGCTGGACCTCGACAAGCTCGGCGAACGCACGGTCTGGGTGGATTGCGACGTATTGCAAGCCGATGGCGGCACGCGCACCGCGGCCATTACCGGCGCCTTCGTCGCACTGTCCCTCGCGGTGAAAAAGATGATCGCCGGGAAAAAACTGGCAGAATCCCCGGTTTTCAACGCTGTCGCCGGCGTGAGCGTCGGCATAGTCGGCGGCCGGCCGCTGCTGGATTTATGTTACACCGAAGACGTGGCGGCGGCGGTCGACTTGAATCTGGTTATGAATTCCGCCGGTGAATTCATTGAAGTTCAAGGCACCGGCGAGGAGGCCACGTTCACCGAGTCGCAACTTGCCGGGTTGCTCGCGCTCGGCAAGACGGGTATCCGCGAACTGCTCGCCGCGCAGGAAAAAGCGCTCGCACAAGGTTGATTCACTTGGCCACATCTGTTTCCAGCAAATCACGGCGCAAACCAAAATCAGCCGCCGTCACGCGTCTGTTGCTCGTGCGCCATGCCGAGGTTGAACCGCGTTATCAGCGCACGTTTGGCGGGCGGATTGACATGAATCTTTCGGCGCGCGGCCGGGCACAGGCGAACAAACTCGCCGGATACCTTCACCATACATCCCTGGACGCGATTTGCGCCAGCCCGATGAAACGCGTCCAGCAAACGCTCGCGCCGCTGCTCAAAAACGGCGCGTTTGCACCAACGATCATGCCCGGATTGCGCGAAGTGGATTTCGGCGATTGGACGGGATTCAACTGGGAGGAAGTGCGCAAAAAGTTCGGCGTTCATCCCTACGACTGGCTCGATGAAATCGAGTTGGGCGCGGTGCCCCATGGTGAAACCGGCATTGAATTTCGCGCCCGCGTTGAGCCGTGCCTGTTTGAAATCATCCGGCGGCATCCGGGCGAAACGGTCGCGATATTTTGCCATGGCGGGGTCATCCGCATGATGCTGGCCATTTTGCTCGAACTGCCGCTGCCCAAGACCAATTCGTTTGAGGTGGATTACGCCAGCGTCACGCAGGTCGCGCTGCATCCGCACCTGAACGAAATCGAACTGCTCAACTTCACGCCGTGGCGGGACCAGGTAATGTGACTGAATATTTTGGTGATACTAAGACATCATGCATGGATGCAAGGATGACATCCGCCCTCACCCCGGCCATCTCCCCCAGGAGAGGGAGAATCGTTTGCCGCTCTTTAGAAAACTTATTCGACTGGATTGGCCGGACACTCATCCGCAAAACCAGGAACAATCGAAAGCTATTCCCTCTCCCGGGGGAGAGGATAAAAGGTGAGGGCGGGCGTACACACTCATTCCATTGAAAACGTCAAGGAATCAAAAAATGAAAACAGCCAAATCGCTCTGGCGTGTTTCCGTCGTCACGACGCCTGAAGCGGAAGACGCGGTTTCGGAACTTCTCGGGAGTGTCCTTGGTCAACCGGTTTCGTCCTATTTCGACCTGGAAACCGGCCTGTGTACAGTTACGGTCTATTGTCGGCGAAAATTGGCGTGGCCGGGCGGAATCCGGGGGGAAATTGCCGCCGGCCTGGTGCAAATCGAACATTGCGGGCTGAAAATTGGCTCCGGTAAAGTCACGCAGGCGAAAGTCCGGCGTGAAGATTGGGCGGAATCGTGGAAACGGCATTTCAAACCCATCGAAGTCAGCGGCGCCTTGCTCGTCAAACCCAGTTGGAGCAGAAAAACTCCGCGCGAACATCAGGCGGTCGTTGTGCTGGATCCCGGGCTCAGCTTTGGCACCGGCCAGCATCCAACGACGGCGTTTTGTCTGCGTGAACTGGCACGCTGTGGAAAAATTCGCACAGGCCGGTCATTTTTCGACATTGGCACGGGCTCGGGGATTCTGGCCATTGCGGCGACCAAACTGGGTTATTCGCCGGTTCACGCCATCGATTTTGACCCCGAAGCGGTTCGCGTCGCACGCGCCAACGCCCGGGCGAATGGGGTTCACAATCAACTGCGGATAGCGTGGAAAGACGTGACGAAACTGCCAATTCGCCCGGCCCGGCGATACGATTTGATTTGCGCGAATTTGATTTCGACCCTGCTGATTTCCGAACGGCGGCGGTTGGTGGCGCATATGCACCGCGGCGGAACGCTCGTGCTGGCGGGAATTTTGAAACCGGAATTTTCACAGGTGCGGAAGAGTTTTTCGAAACTTGGACTAAAACTTGCTGGCAGAAAAATTGAAAACGAATGGTGTTCGGGTTCGTTTTGTTTCACCAAAAAAAATAATTTAGAAGAATTTGAATGACAAACACTGCGATTGGTCTTATACTCAAGGGCGTAGGCAGTCAGCTGTGGCCAACAAGGAAGGTTATGGCGCTGCCCGGCTCAATAACATGAGGTAACATGAGTTATGTTATGAAAAGAATGATGGAAGTCATCACGGAGGCTGTCCGCGATTCAAAACATCCGTTCCGCAAACTGGATCATCAGCCCAAAAAACCGTTAAAAAACCGCTACGAGCGAAGAAAAATCAAGGAGTATTTGCATCTGGGTGATTGGCAGGAAGAAATGGTGTGAATTTTTTGCCCATCATCAATTAAATGAGCCGCGCGTGAGCGCGGCTTTTTCATTTGTGACGGTGTGTCTATTGGCACTCCGGGCAAATGCCGAAAAATTCAAGTTTGTGGGTCACATTCTTGAAGCCGTTTGCGGCGGCAATGCGCTTTTCAATCGCGCTCGAAAAACACTCCTCGATTTCGACCACTTCCGCGCAGCGCATGCAAACCAGATGATGGTGATGTCCGTCATCACCTTCGCCAACCAGCTCAAACCGCGCCGTGCCGTCGCCAAAATCAAACCGCTTCACCATTCCCATCTCTTCGAGCAGGTGCATGGCGCGGTAAATCGTCGCCAGATCGCATTGGCCTTTGGGCAGGGCGGCGAAGATTTCCCTGTTCGTGAACGGATGCGGATGTTGCCGCAAAATTTCCAGAATCGCCGCGCGGGGGCCGGTGATCTTTCGCGCTTGCTGGCGCAAACGACCCGTCAACGCAGACAATTCCTGCTGCTTGCGGGAGTGGGAATGTGGGCGCGTTTTCATTTTTGGAACGGCGTTTTCAGATTACGTTCAGGCTTTCAGATGGAAAAATAGAATCAAGACGGCGATCGCGCCAAAACCGGCGGCAAAAGAGGTCAGCACAAGTTTTTTATGATGCTTGAAAATTTCGCCCAGCACGGCGTGGGCCGCCAGATATAAAAATCCGCCGGCCGCGTTCGCGAGCGCCAGCGCCAGCCAGAAATTGGAAGCGCTCCGCAATACAAACCAGCCCAGCAATCCGCCCAGAATGGTTGTGGATTCAACCGCCGCCACGAGCCCGAGCATTTTCCGGCGTCGGTATCCGCCTCCGAGCAGCAACGCGCCCAACGCCAGGCCTTCGGGGAATTTATGCACACAAATGGCGAAAGCGATGGACAGGCTCACCGGCCGGGTTTCTTCGCTTCCGGCCGCCAGCGCCAGCCCGTCCACCAGGCAATGGATGGACAGCGCCAGCATCATGGCCGTGGCGAATTCGGCCAGGCGATGAGTGGTGGCCTCGTCAAAATGGCTGGCCGCGCAGGCCGGACAGACATGATAAACATACTTGGTGATGAACGCAAAAAGGAAATAGCCCGAAGCCCCCGCCAGCAGGAATTGCCACCAGTGTAATGCCTCCAGACATTCCGGCGCGATGCCACAAACAGCGACGCCGAGCAGCG